>DHWT01000026.1 GCA_002413325.1 Chitinophagaceae bacterium UBA5175
GTTTTCCAAGAACCCGCCGGATCCTTTCCATCAGCAGCCAGGGTTTGTTTCCGTCGGCCGCAATGGAAAAACCTGGCCTGATCTGGCGGAATTTCTCCAGGCTGTATAAAGCTTCGGCATAGAGGGCCGGTTCAAAGCCTTTTTCAAGAACCCCGTCATCACAGGCTAGTTCCCTTTCCCGTGCAAGGGCCTTATAAAAAAGATGTGCAAAGGGATTGAAAAAGAAAATACTCCGGAAAAAGGACATGAAAAGATTGATCAGGTAATCATGCCGGCGTATATGGAAGAGTTCATGGACCAGGATGGCCTCCACCTGCTGCGGCGGGAGGTTGGACAGGAGTGAAACGGGGAGCAGGATCAGGGGTTTTACAAAACCGCTGGTCTCGGCGGTCTCTGCCAGATCCGAAAGGTACACACTTACCCGCCTGGTAATCCCCATCAGCCTGGCATGTCTTTGTGCAAAAGATTGAAAAACCGGAGAAATGGTTTGTCCTGAATTATTTTTTCCCCTTGCATGATACTGAATACCGGATTGTAAAAAACGGGCACTGACTATCAGCAGGTAAACCGCACCCAGGTAAGGGATCCAGCGGCTGACGAAAGAGGTGACGGGAATAAAACCGGGATCCCGGAAGATCGCAGGTTTTTCCAGCATTTGAATAAAATTGTAAACAAACCATTCCGCTCCAAAGAAAACAAATAATAAAATCAGGTTGTGTTTGCCGGCTGCAGAAATTCGTATATTCCCCGCCGTTAGTATATAAAAAATCGTCCATAATACGGCCATCTGCCAGATGCTGTCCAGCAGGGACCATCCCAGTGCATTCAGGAAGCTTATATACGCGGGCATGCTTTATTGCTTTTTGAGATTGTTGAGCAGCTGCTGGATTTCTTCCAGTTCTTCCGGGGAGGCTTTGTGATTTCCCAGTGCATGGATCACCAGTTCTGTGGACGACCCGCCAAACAGGTTGGTAATCATTTTTCCCAACAGTTGTTTCTGGGTCTTTTCCCGGCTCACCACCGGGTGATAAACATGTGTTTTGAAGGAATCATCCCGGCCAACCAGTCCTTTTTCAAACATGATCTGCATCAGCTTGAGGGTCGTGGTATAACCCGCTTCCTTTGTTTTGGAAAGTTCCTCGTGAACATCCCGCACACTGGCCTTATTCCTTTCCCAGAGTATGCGCAGGATCTCCAGTTCACTTTCCGTAGGTTTAATATATTTTGAAGATACCATAAGCTAATTTTGTAAGAAAAGCAAAATACGATTTTATTCGTAAAACAATCCTTTTTTAACATTTGGTTTAACGGTCTTCAGTCAGTAAAACATTTATCACCATCAAACTTATATCATGCCGGATCCGGTTTCAAATTCAAAATATGCAGACAGGTACAGGGTGGGAGCGGGGAAAAAAATTCTTTTGAAAGAATGGGTAACCGATGATAAAGATAAACCGGTTACCAGGGAGCAGGGGGAGGATATCCTGAAAGCGGATATCCTGAAACTTTCAGAAATACAGGAAAAACTGTATGCGTCAAACCGGTACAGTGTGCTGATCGTGTTCCAGGCCATGGACGCCGGCGGAAAAGACAGTGCCATAAAACATGTCATGAGCGGTTTAAACCCGCAGGGTGTAACGGTGACATCGTTTAAGATCCCAACACACCAGGAACTGGAACATGATTTTTTATGGCGGCATTATATTGTCCTGCCGGCCAGGGGCATGGTCGGGATCTTCAACCGGTCGCACTATGAAAATGTTCTGGTGACCCGGGTGCATCCGGAATATATTCTGAATGAAAAACTGCCGGATATCCGTGCGGTGTCAGATATAGGCCATGCATTCTGGGAGAATCGGTTTAAACAGATCAATCACTTTGAAAAAACCCTGGCAGACAGCGGAACCGTCATTCTGAAATTCTTCCTCCATGTTTCCAAGAAAGAACAGAAAAAACGTTTTCTTGAGCGTATAGAAGATCCGGCAAAGAACTGGAAATTTTCTTCAGGGGACTTGAAAGAACGCAGCTTGTGGAAGGATTACCGGAAAGCTTATGAAGACATGCTGGAAAATACTTCCGGCAGCCATGCCCCCTGGTTTGTGGTCCCGGCCGACGATAAATGGTTTACCCGCTACGTAATTGCCAATATCATCGTACATGAGCTCAGCAGACTGGACCTGGGATATCCGAAGCTCTCGGAACAGCAGCATCAGGATCTGGAAGATTCAAAGAAATTGCTGACCGGAGAATCTGATTCCCCAACCGACAATAATGACTGAACGGATTATCTGGTTCGTCTGACCAGTTCCTTCTGAATTTTTTGAATCTTCATCACCTTGGCCTGGGCATCTTTATTTGTGTACATCTGGGCAAGGGTCGGTGCGATGACCAGCGAAACAATCGACATCAGTTTGATCAGGATATTCATGGAAGGTCCTGAAGTATCCTTAAACGGATCTCCCACCGTGTCGCCGGTTACGGAGGCCTTATGGGGCTCGGATTTTTTATAGAACATTTCCCCGTTGATCTCAACACCCTTTTCAAAGGATTTTTTCGCATTGTCCCATGCACCGCCGGCATTATTCTGGAACATGCCCATGAGTACCCCGCTTACGGTAGCACCGGCAAGAAATCCGCCCAGCGCTTCCGGACCGAGTAAAAAACCCATGATCAGGGGGGAAAGAATGGCAATCGCACCAGGCAGCATCATTTTTTTAATGGATGCATCTGTGGAAATCGCCACACATTTATCATATTCCGGCTTGCCCGTGCCTTCCATGATACCCGGAATGGTCCGGAACTGACGTCTTACTTCTTCCACCATGGCCATGGCAGCTTCTCCCACAGCCCGTATGGCCAGGGAAGAAAATATGAAGGGAATCATGGCGCCCACAAAAAGAGAGGCCAGTACTTTGGCCTTATAAATATCAATGCCGTTGATTCCGGCTACCCCGACAAAAGCGGCAAAAAGCGCCAGGGAAGTCAGTGCAGCAGAAGCAATGGCGAAACCCTTTCCGGTAGCAGCAGTCGTATTTCCAACTGCATCGAGTACGTCCGTTTTTTCACGGACTTCTTTGGGCAGTTCACTCATTTCCGCAATACCCCCGGCATTATCTGCGATGGGTCCGAATGCATCAATGGCCAGCTGCATGGCGGTGGTAGCCATCATACCGGCTGCCGCAATCGCTACCCCGTATAAACCGGCACAGGCATAGGAACCCCAGATTCCGCCGGCAAGGACCAGTATCGGCAGGCAGGTGGATTCCATACCCACGGCCAGTCCGCCAATAACGTTGGTCGCATGACCAGTGGACGACTGGCGGATGATGGAAAGAACGGGTCTTTTACCGATAGCCGTATAATACTCCGTAATCATGCTCATGAGGGTACCTACAGTAAGTCCCACAGCGATGGCACCGAGCACACCCCATTTGGTAAATTCAATATTGCGCAGGGTCATGGTTTCAGGCAGGATAAAATACACCAGTCCGACTGAGGCCAGGGCGGTCAATATGATGGAACCCCAGTTGCCCATGTTCAGAGCTTTCTGCACACTGACTGTGCTGATACTGGCGTTTTCGCTGATACGTACAAAAAAAGTTGCGATAATAGAGAATAAAATGCCCGTACCCGCAATCATCATCGGAAGCAGGATGGGCGACATACCCCCGAAAGCGTCGTCGGAAACCGTTTCCTGTCCGAGTACCATCGTAGCGAGCACCGTCGCCACATAGGATCCAAACAAATCGGCGCCCATTCCCGCCACATCACCCACATTGTCCCCGACATTATCAGCGATCGTAGCGGGGTTGCGCGGATCATCTTCCGGGATACCGGCTTCTACTTTTCCGACCAGGTCGGCACCCACATCGGCTGCCTTGGTATATATGCCTCCGCCTACACGGGCAAAAAGGGCAATGGATTCAGCGCCAAGCGAAAAGCCCGTAAGCACTTCGATGGTTCGCAGCATTTCTTCTGAATTCACTTCCGCCTGCGGTGCAAAAACGGCTTTTAATATAATGAACAAACCACCGAGACCCAGCACAGCGAGACCGGCAACACCCAGGCCCATTACCGAACCACCGGTAAAAGAAACCTTCAGGGCTTTACTCAGGCTGGTCCGGGCCGCCTGCGCGGTCCTTACATTGGCTTTGGTAGCCACACGCATCCCGATATACCCGGCAGTGGCACTTAAAATCGCACCCAGGATAAAGGCGATGGAAATGGCCCAGTGGGAGTGGGGGTTGGTGCTGGCCATAAAGCCCAGCAACAGGGCTACGATCACCACAAAATATCCCAGAATTTTCCACTCAGCTTTCAGGAAGGCCATGGCGCCTTCTGCTATATAGCGGCTGATCTGTTTCATCAGGTCCGTTCCCTCTTCCTGTTTGGATACCCACTTGAATTGTATGAAAGTGTACAAGAGGCCAATGATTCCCATGAGGGGCACCAGATAAATCAATTTGTCCATAATCGTTAGTCTGAGTTTTTTAAGGGAGGCAAAAATAGTGGAAAACTGTTAAAACCAGTATAAATGACGCCATTATCTTACCTATATTTCAATAGAGATCAGTATATTATTTCCTTTTTTCTATTAATTCTCCTACCTTTGCGCTCCATTTTTTAGTGGCGGGACCGGATATATTAATCAGGGTCCTGATTGCCCAAACGGCCCCATAAGTGATCTGCCCGTGCAGATCCGCCGGCAGGGTATCATTTAAAACCTCATCAAAAGATGCCAAAGGTTAAAACAAACTCGAGTGCCAAAAAGAGATTTAAAATCACAGGCACCGGCGAAATCACGTTCCAGAAAGCGTTCAAGCGCCACATTCTCACAAAAAAATCCACGAAAAGAAAAAGGCTGATGGCGAAAAAGGGAAAAGTCAGCAGTGCCAACCAGGATTTCGTAAAACGCCTGTTACGCCTGAAATAAACCAGTTCCAGTTTTCCAAATTTCCAAATTTTCAAATTATTAATATATGCCACGTTCAGTAAATGCGGTTGCCTCCAGGGCCCGCAAAAAGCGGATCCTTAAACAGGCCAAAGGTTTTTACGGCAAACGTAAGAATGTATATACTGTAGCCAAAAACGTATTGGAAAAGGGACTTACCTATCGTTATGTAGGCCGCAAACTTAAGAAGCGTGAATACCGGGCACTCTGGATTGCGCGTATCAATGCAGCCGTCCGGGCAGAAGGACTGACCTATTCCAGATTTATCCACCTGCTCAGTGAAAAAGGGGTTACGCTCGACCGGAAAATGCTGGCTGATATAGCCATGAACGAACCGGAAGCGTTTAAACAACTGATCGCTTCAGTAAAATAAAACAGTATCTACGATACAGGAGGTTTCTTAAAAGGCTTTAAATACCCTTTAAGGAACCTCTTTTATTTTGTAGATTTCCTCAAAAATTTATATTTGTTCCAATTATTTTTCAATTCTAAACCGGCCAGCCATCATCCATCCGAACGATTCCATGAACAACACGTATGCTGACCTCGTTCAGCAGACGTTTAATTTCCCCCAGGAGGGTTTTGAAGTCAGGGACAACTATTTACAATTCAACGGGGTCGACATCAAGGCCCTGATTGATAAATACGGCACACCCCTGAAGCTTTCTTACCTTCCCAAAATCGGGATGCAGATAAGGAAAGCAAAAAAAATGTTCGCTACCGCCATGTCGCGGCACAAATACGAAGGCAAATATTTTTATTGTTACTGCACCAAGAGTTCCCATTTTTCTTATGTAGTGGAAGAGGCGCTGAATAGTGATGTTCATCTGGAGACTTCTTATGCCTATGATATAGAAATCATCAAAAAATTATACGCACGAAAAAAAATCACCAAGGATACCTACATCATCTGCAACGGATTTAAACAGAAGCCCTATACCAGCCGTATCGCCTCCCTGCTGAATACGGGGTTCAAAAACGTAATCCCCATTCTCGATAATAAGGAAGAACTGCAGCAGTATAAAAAATCGGTAAAAGCACCTTTCAAGCTGGGCATCCGGGTTGCCGCGGAAGAAGAACCGAATTTCCCTTTTTATACGTCCCGGCTGGGTTTCAGACCCCGCGACGTACTCGAGTTTTATGTGGACAAGATTGAAGGCAACGAAGACCGCTTCCAGTTGAAAATGCTCCATATTTTCCTCAACAAAGGTATCAAGGATGATATTTATTACTGGAGTGAACTCAATAAGGTCATCAACCTCTACTGCCAGTTAAAAAAGATTTGCCCCGAGCTGGATTCCATCAATATCGGCGGCGGATTCCCCATCAAACATTCCCTGGGATTCGAATACGATTACCAGTTCATGATCAATGAAATTGTAGGTAATATAAAAAAGGCCTGCAAGCGGAACCACGTACCCATGCCCCATATATTTACCGAATTCGGAAGTTATACCGTAGGCGAAAGCATGGCGCATATTTACAGTGTGATCGGCCAGAAAATGCAAAACGACCGCGAAATCTGGTATATGATCGACTCCTCCTTTATTACAACTTTACCGGATACCTGGGGTATTGGGGAGCGCTTCCTGATGCTGCCTATTAATAAATGGGACGTGGAATACCAGCGTGTGGTGCTGGGGGGTATCACCTGCGACAGCCACGACTATTACGATTCCGAAGAACATATCAATGAAGTCTTCCTGCCCAAACTCAATAACGGGGAACCTCTTTACCTGGGATTCTTTCATACCGGCGCTTACCAGGACCAGATCAGCGGGTACGGGGGCATTAAACACTGCCTGATCCCATCCCCTAAACACGTGATCATGAACTATGATAAAAACGGGAAACTGGTGGACTGGCTCAATGCCAAGGAACAAACGGCGCAGAGCATGCTGAAGATCTTGGGATATACGTGAGTAACCGGTAGAGCGTATGATCGTGTGTACCTGAGACCCCACACTTTCATATTCCCGCACTTCCCCACTAATGTTTCAGCTTATACTTCTTATTTACTTTATTGGAATTGAAGTAATCATTCAGCTGTTCTTCCGTCATATTCGTGTTTTCGTCAATCGGCACATCAATTAACTGAATCTGGATTTGTTTCATCTCATCTTTGAGCTTATTGATTTTTTTTACGATCTCCGGATCTTTTTCTCCTGCTAAAACGTTTTCGTGCAATTGATATTCCAGTCTTTTAATGGAAGAACGTACCAGGGAAGCTGAATTCTGTTCCGCTGTTTTTTGGGGGGCAACCGCTTCTTTTACCGGCACCAGGGCCACACCGGCGCTGGGCAGGATCTTTCCGACCGTCTGGGCACTTGCGGTGGTCAGGGAAGAGAATACGGTTCCGCCCAGTGCCGTTGAACCGGAAGTCATATCAAATGTTGTGCGTGTCGTCTTGGTATTCTTTACTTTCTTATCGAGCTGGACAAATGCATATTTCAGCTCCAGGGTATAGGTATGCACATCTTTGACGGTGCGATTGTATTCCTGCAGCATAAACGGATAGTTTAGTGCGGACTTGACATATAATTTCACCAGGGCCGTATCCCGGTTGAAAAACTTATTGGTTCCGATGAAATAGAGCAGTACCAGTTTCTGGTTGGATGAATCGGATTCTTTAATAAAATCATAAGGCGGGCTCCACACAAATTCATCATCACATTTAGTAACAGGCTTGTAATTCTTTATCGGCAGATTTGAAAAAAAACTGATGCTTTCAACCGGGAAGCTTCCTGACTCGCATTCAACCTTAAAATTGATGGTATCCCCCTCGTCTACATATAATATGCTGTTTACAGAGGGTTTCAGGCGGGAGGGAATGATTTCAGTGGTAAAAAACTGTATGGTAAAAGTGGTGTCTATGCGTTCAGCCGGATTTTGCAGGTTCTGAACGCCGATACTTACTTTATAGGGAAAATCATATTTTAATTTACCCGAAAGAAAATAGGCCCTTTCTGCTTTGAAAGTGAGCAGGCCATTGTCTTTATTGATCCTGAGACCGGGGGGTGAATTCCGGAGATACCAGTAATACTGGGAAGGATTTTTATTGATTTCCAGGTTATATACCAGGGTGGAGTCCACATGCAGCGTAAAATAAGGGCTCAGGTTGCGGATCCTCAATAAGGTATCCTGAAACGGGGGAGGTTTTAATACCGTATCCCGGGCCTGCAGGAGATTTAATACCGAATCCCTGTTTTGGGGAATGGTATCTGCAGTTGCACGTTCATCCGGCGTCTGGCAATAAGACGGAAGCACCCAGGTAGAACAGCAAAACATCAAAATCAAAAAACCCGCAAACCTGGATTTATTCATGGAGAAAATTGGAAAATGAACGCCGAAATTAATTCACAGACGGAATAAAACAAAGCCAAATGAAAAATCCCCTTTAAGATAAAAGGGGATTAACAAACCAACTACATAT
>DHWT01000302.1:0-1946 GCA_002413325.1 Chitinophagaceae bacterium UBA5175
TAAAGGAAAAACGGTTTGGTTTTGAACCGGAAGTAACGGCCAAGCTGGCACGTATACCCGCAATTCGCATTTATGAAGTGGGTATTTCTTATTATGGCCGGACTTATCTCGAAGGAAAGAAAATTGGCTGGAAGGATGGATTCCGGGCAATTTACTGTATTCTGAAATATAATTTATTCCGTTGATGCAACAGGGAGTGCACCCGGATCCTGCCGGTTTTAAGACCCTTGAAAATTTTTCCAGGGCATCCGCTTTCAATCACTGGCTGTATAAAAAAATAACCCGGTTCGCCAGGGGTCAGATACTCGAAGTCGGCAGCGGGATCGGTAATATCTCCGGATTTTTATTAAGGGATCAGCCCGCGGTTTCCCTCAGCGACCTTCGTCCCGAATATTGCCGGTTCCTTGAAAAGAAGTTTGGCAGCCATCCGCACCTTCAGAGAGTCTATGAGCTGGACCTGTCATTACCGGATTTTAAGGACAGATATCCGGAACTGATGGAAAAATTTGATACGGTCATTGCGCTGAACGTCATTGAACATATCAGTAATGACACCCTCGCCATCCGGAATGCACAATCACTGCTGCGGGATAAAGGGAATCTGGTGATACTGGTACCGGCGGGCAAATGGTTGTATAATTCATTGGACAGGGAACTGGGTCATTATAAAAGGTATTCAAAGGCCGGGTTGAGGGCATTACTGGAATCTGCCGGCCTTACCGTTACCAATTGCCGTTATTTTAACGCTGCTGCCATATTGGGATGGTGGTTTTCAGGGAAAATTCTAAGGGAGCGGGTCATATCCCCTTCCCAGTTAAATTTATTCAATCAACTGGTTCCGGTTTTCAGAATAGCAGACTGGTTTGTCGCGCCATTTATCGGAATATCCGTGATTTCGGCAGGCGTTAAAAATATAAATTGAACCCATGACAGCGTCCGCAACATTTCCATTACCTGGCGAAAAGCAGGCGCGCTTTTTTAAATGGGGTATTTATATTCTGGGATTCTTTTTTTTTCTGAATTGTTTTACACCACTCCGGCTGCATTATGATATGCTGCGCTATTTCGCGATAAAGGATTGCATGGAGTCCAAATGCCCGCCGGAAGCAGATCCCAACGATTACCTGCCCTATGGTTATACGGTCCTGCTGCTGCTCCTTTCCAAACTGGGTATCCTGAAATCTTTTTCGGTCGTTTTTGTGAACTGCCTCTATCTGTTCGGCGGACTTTATTTTGTAAGAAAGATCTTTAGTTATATACGCACACCGTACTTTTTGTTTTTTCTGGTATTGCTGAACTGGACCATCATCAAATTTGTTACCCATCCACTATCGGAACTCCAATACCTGTTTTTTTCCCTTGCCAGTTTATACGCTTTTTATAGTTTTATCCGCGATAAGAATATCTGGAATTTATTACTGGCCTTTTTGCTGGCGGGTCTCGCGTTCCTGACACGTACGGTTGGTGTTTCCCTGGTTGCCGCCTTGTTTGCAGCCCTGATCTGGGAATACAGGAAACAGTTACTGGTACTCATCAAAAGAAACAGGATCGGGATACTGGCCTTTGGGATTGGTATAGCCGCCGTCCTGGTTTTTTCCAGGCAACTGGGACTGGATCACTATACCGGCGTCATGTCGGAACAATTTAAGGAAGGTCTCCGTTTTTCAGACGTCGTCTTCTGGCATTTTTCAGAATGGGGTGAGATTTTAATAAATACATCGAAATTCAAAGCGATCAGTTTTCTGACCCCTGCGATGGGTGAGTGGTTATTTGTTATCATGGGTTTGCTCGGGATCTGCGGATTTATTTATATCTGTTATATTAAAAAGAACCGTGTTCCCTTTATTGTAAAGGCCTATCTTTTTTTCTATATCCTGCTCCTGTTTAACTGGCCCTTCCCGGATCCCCGCTTCTGGGTGCCTGTTGTACCTCTTATTGCAGCGGTA
>DHWT01000302.1:2273-9852 GCA_002413325.1 Chitinophagaceae bacterium UBA5175
CTGGTTTATTCGGTATTGGGAATTGTATCCCTGGTCTATATGACCTACACTTCATTCGATAAAAGGGAATTCTCGAAAACCCAGGCAAAGGGCGTTTACCGGAATGAGTATGAAGTGCATTTTTTTGGTAAACCTTTATCCGATACGGCTAAACAGATAGATCCCTACCTGGTCGAATTTTTAAACAGGTACGACAGGTAATTAATAAAACCCCGCAAAGACTCGTTCCTTACGGGGTTTTATTAAATAGATATTAATTTTTATTCGCAAGTACTTGCTGCACCTGCTCATACGACATGGCTTTCAGTTCCGTTGGCGTATAACCTTTCACCTTTACGGAAGTACTGTTCGCTTTCCTGGAACCGGGAATGGTAACATACCGGTATTCCAGATTGGTCAGGTCCTTGGTGGAAATGATATTTATCTTGCCAATCGAATAATCTTCAGAAATAATATAATTCAGCGCAGAAACAGGTTGTATATGACTCACATTGTTCTGATCCGGGAACTGGATATAGGTTAATATAACACCACTGTCCAGGATCCCCTGCGTTATCGTAGGAGCCAGCAGGGTATCTTCATAAAGGCTGTCAGTTACATTATAAGTGAAATTGAGTGGTATCCAGGCTGAATAAACCACACTGTCTGGTCCTGCAGGTCCCACGGGTCCGGCCGGACCTGTATCTCCTTTTTTACAACTGATTATACCAATAACTAATACCGTTGCGACCACCAGGAGACTTCTGAAGAGTTTCATCTTAAATAATTTAATATATGAATGAATATGCCTGATGCAAGGTAATTGATTTCTTTTAACGGAGTCCGTCAGCAGGCTCATTTACTCCAATACGGGAAAGCCGGAGGCCGGTTGCTTCCATTTCAATTACCCGGATGTAAACGGCAGGTCTTTATATCGCCACAAATGCAGGCAGGCAAACGTACGGTAAGGCGACCATTTAGCGGAGATGCGCAGCATGTCTTCCCTTAATTTTTTTTTATCCGTTGAATCGAGTTTATACAAGCGGATCATCGCCTGTTGAATACCCAGGTCATCAACGGCAAAGACATCTTCACGGCCCAGGGTAAACATGAGCAGCATTTCAGCCGTCCACCTGCCAACCCCTTTAATCTGGGTGAGGTGGACAATCACTTCTTCATTATTCATTTTCCCCAGTACTTTGTAATCCATACCGGATTCGACGGCAAATCGCGCCACATTATGCACATAATTCGCTTTGGCTCCCGATAAACCAATGGACCGCAGGGTCTCATAGGGAGTTGCCAGGATCTCTTCAGGTCCTGGCTTTCCTGGATACAGATTCAGGAACCGGTTACGTATGACCGCTGCAACTTTTGTAGAAAGTTGCTGGCTGAGGATGGAATTACATAAATGCAGATGAACATCCCGTCGTCGGGAGAGGACCAGGCCATCCTGCCCTGCTAATATTTTAGCAAATTTTTTATCCTTTGAAAGATGTGAAATATAGGCATGCTGATTGACGGGCATCTGTGTAAATTATTACTTTTAACGGCCCAGCACTTCATCTATTTTAAACAACACACCGTTTATAGCCATGGTATTGATGGTAAGCACATTCGAAGAAAAGGGGCCGCCCTGTACCTGCACTTTGGCCTGGATTCCCGAGATAGTAAAAAGGAGTGTACTGTCACTTACTGATGTGTACGTACTGCTGTCTGATATATCGTAGCTAAACAGCCGGCGGGGTATCAGGCTTAACAATATCATGGAGCGCAGACTGTCCGGATTTGCAACACCCAGATCAGCAGGTGAATTATATCCCAGTTTTCTGAATGCATCATTGACCGGGGCCAGGAATAGAAAAGGGCTTCCCGTGGAAAGCAGGGTACTCAGGCTGTCCGGTGTTGGAGTAGCCATCATGATGGCCTCATTTAGAAAACTTAATGAGGTATCACTGCTTACCCATTGTAACAGGTTTTGCTGTGGGGGCAGCAATACATTTTGTGAAGCAATCATCACCCCGTTGCTGGCAGTTAGTTCCGAATTGAGCATCTGGAGCCCGTTTACAAAGGTTCTGTTTGAATCTCCCGAAACGAAAATAGAATCGCCATCGGCCATGACCAGTTTCTGTTCGGTTTTACCAATAAAAGATTCCAGGGGAAGCACTGCTCCGGCATAGGTCTGGTAAAGAACCCATTCCCTTGCCTGGTCACGCGTGAATCCATCAATCACGGTCTGGGTGAATCCGGATCCTGTACAGGCCTGGTCATTCGGAACAAACAGGGTGAAAAGGGAGGAACTGTTGAATGTTGTATCCAGCCCGGCTTTCACCACAGCAGCATTAAAGATCGTCGTATTGGATCCATTGGCAAGGACATAGGCCAGGGTTGAAGTCTGCGCATTCACGCCGGATGTTGAACTCTTATTGCAGGCCCATATTGAAAGGATAAAAAGGGCGGCCGGTACAATATAAAAGCGGCGTTTTTCAAAAATGTTTTTCATGGTTCTTTCATTCCATATTAAAACTCACACGACCATCTTTTTCATCCTTGAGTGATATGCCGATTTCCATCAGTTGTTTACGGATTCGGTCTGAAGTCTGATAGTCCTTTTTAGCCTTGGCCTCGCGGCGGATTTCAATCAGCAGGTTCATGATACCCTGGAGCTTAGCCGATGAATCTTTCGGGGTTTCATCCTGCAGGCCCAGTACATCCTCCAGGTATGTTGTGAACTGGGACTGCACATAATGCAGGGTTTCAGCAGAAAGGGTTGTCTTTTCCAATTCCCCGCTCCGGAATGAATTGATATGGCTGACCAGCTGGAACATATTTGCCAGCACTTTGGCCGTATTAAAATCATCATTCATAAAATCGTCCAATTCCCGGCAAAGCGTATTGAACTGGTTTTCGATTGGATCGTTCACCATTTTAGCCGGATCCGTTTTCATTTTCAGCAGTTCCTGATACGCATCCCATAGTCTCCTCAGCCCTTTTTCTGCTGCCTGCAGGGCTTCATTACCAAAATCCAGGGTACTCCGGTACTGGGTCTGCAATATGAAAAACCGGATGGTCATAGGGTGGTAGGCCTGGGAAAGCAGTGGACTGTTGCCGGAAAACATATCTGTCAGCCGGATCACATTATTATAACTCTTGCCCATTTTTTTCCCGTTGATGGTAATCATGTTATTGTGAATCCAATAACGGGCCGCAACCTCGTGGTTACAGATCATGCTTTGTGCAATTTCACTTTCGTGGTGGGGAAACAATAAATCCATACCACCTCCATGAATATCAAAACGGGTTCCGAGGTATTTGGTGCTCATCGCGGAACATTCTATATGCCAGCCGGGGAAACCTTCTCCCCAGGGACTGCTCCATCGCATGATATGGCCGGGCGGAGCGGATTTCCAAAGAGCAAAATCCTGCCGGTTCCGTTTTTCCTCCTGGCTTTCCAGGTCACGTGTGGTTTCCAGCAGTTCGTCCAGCCTGCGTCCGCTGAGTTTTCCATATGGATATTTCTCAGCATATTTTTTTACATCGAAATAGACTGACCCGTTGACGGTGTAACCGTAACCGGCTTTTATTATTTCCTGGATCATGTTGATCTGTTCCACAATATGGCCCGTGGCCGTAGGCTCAATGCTGGGATCCAGGTTATTAAACCGGCGCATGGCCCAGTGGAAGAGATTGGTGTATTTCTGCACCAGTTCCATGGGTTCGAGCTTCTCAATCACCGCTTTTTTTGCAATTTTGTCTTCAGCTTCCCGGCCCTCTTCTTCAAAATGGCCGGCATCGGTAATATTGCGTACATAGCGCACTTTATAGCCCAGGTGCAGGAGGTAGCGGTAAATAACGTCAAAGGTGATGAATCCCCGGGCATGACCCAAATGGCTCTCCCCGCTTACCGTGGGACCACATACATACATGCCCACGTGATGGGGTGTAATGGGAATAAACTCTTCCTTCTGTCTGGTATAAGAATTATAAACTTTTAAGTTGCTCATGCCTTCGCCCAAATATAAACATTTATCGCTTTCAGTCGTGCAGCTGCAGGTCCGTGAGCATCGCGTGATGATCTGAGTATGGGGATTTGAGTCGCTCACTTTGAAAAATCAAAAATTCCTTCGATGGGAAAATATAATCGATACGAAGGGTGGGTGAAATATGAACATAACTTCTGCCGACACCAAAACATTTTGCAATGAATGCATCCTGCAGGTTTCCACGGATATGAAAATAAGTGTAGGAATTAGGAACATCATTGAAGTCGCCGCAGATGATGAGCGGATAGGGACAGGCGTCCAGCTGTTGCCTGACCCGGTCTGCCTGTTTGCCACGAATTTCCAGGGCATCTTTCAGTTTTTTTGCCAAAGAGCGGGATGCCGGCAGTATACTGTCTTCAGCATTCCGTATAATTTCCACATTCCTGAAATCCTTTGGTTTGAATAAAACCGACTGGAGATGCGTGGTAAACAGGCGGATGATATGCCCGTTCACATTAACATCTGCTGCAATCAGGCTTTCTGTTTTTTGGAGGGTATCTGTGTTAAAGTGTACCTGGTAAGTTGCTACAATCGGGTATTTCGAAAATATGATGACGCCGGTTTCATATTTATTGTTGCGGTTATGATGGTCCCTTGAGAAGAAGAAATAGGGGAATTCCAGTTGCCGGCGGATATAACGGATATTCGATTTTGCAGAGTCTGCGGGTTCATAAAATTCTTGGAAGCAAAGCAGGTCGGCATTTTGACTGCCAACCAGCTTCAGCATGGGCAGGCGGTGGCCGGATGCCCCCAATTTTTTTGTACTGAATTCATCCCACCCCCTTACATTCCAGGTCATGAGGCGGATACTGCCGGGCTGTTTATGGTTAAAATCCTGTTTAGCCATGCTGAAACCAAAAAATGCATGGATATTCTGCCATCCGATGATCAGGCATATCCCTGAAATCAGCGCATATCGGATACTGGCGAATAGCCAGAAAACTAAAAAAAGTAATAATAACAAAAGCAATAAGGGGAAAAAAAAAGCCAGTAGGGCGATAAACCACCATGTATCCGGATGTAAAAAGGCATTACAACAGGCGAGGAGGAATAAGAAGCCCACCCCAGTATTCAGCAGAATCAGAATGCGCTTGGTAAATTTCCGCAGTGAAATCATGGGGAAGAATCTTTGAAGTTACAAATCTTCCTCTTCAGCAGCCCGCTTCAGGATCTCTTTTTCCTCACTGGTGAGAAAGCGGTATCCCTGCTGGTTGATTTTATCGAGTATTTCATCGATTCTTTTCTGCGTGATGTTGGGAATTTTTTTATAAGGCTGCGTACCCGCAACATTATAATAGAATTCGTCTTTTTTATTTTTGGGTTTTTTCTTTTTGTCCGGATCAAAGAGATTACCGGCCCAGTCGAAAAACTGGTTCATCCATAAACTCCCATCCCAACCCCTGCGTAACAGGTAAATAAACAGGAATCCAATGCCTGCGGCGCCGGTATAAGCCAGATCGGTCGCGAGATCCCCGTTCGCGACCCCGGAAAAATTCAGCAGCAGAAAAACCAGTGTCAGTATCCATAAAGGGATGCCTCCGCTGATCATGGGGAAAATCCGGTAATCAGGTGAAATCACCGTAGTTGCAACGGCAACAGCGGCGATCGAGCAGTTAGCGGCAGCCAGGCTGTTGGTATCCATCTGCGCCCGGAGATCTGGAAATACCTGGTGGGACAGGACAAAAATTACGGCACCCGCCAGGCCTCCATACAGGTAAACGGGTATTAATTTCCGGTTGCCTGTCAGGTCCTGCAGGATATAGCCGAAACTCCAGAGCCAGAACATATTGGAAATAAAGCGAAATAGCTGCTGATCCGTAAACATGAAACTGATCAGGGTCCAGGGCCGCCAGGCAAGCTTTTCGGGGTTGGCAGGCAAAACGAACCAGTTATAGACATGGGTGATGAACGAATCTTTGGAAGAACCAGTCATTATAAAAGTTACAAAAACGAACTCGAGCACCACGAAAATGACAGCATTCAGTACGAGCAGCTGGACGAGCGCATTGCCTTCCTGGCCCAGGTACATTCGCTTCCGGTAATTTTCCTCTTTTACATCCATATCAAAATTCTTACTAGGCATCAGTGCGGTTCAGATGTGTAAGTATTAACAAGCGGACAGAACCCTGGTTCAATAGAAATTGCGGCGATCTGTTTTTCGCCAGTAAAAAACCAGGATGAGTCCGACCAGGCCTCCGCCTAAATGGGCCCAGTGTGCCACGTTGTCGCCGGCAGTATTCTGGATGCCCGAAAATAATTCAAAAAGGACATAAGCCAGCACGGCCCATTTTGCTTTTACCGGGATTAAGGCATAAATATAAATCAGGCTGTTTGGGAACAGCAGTCCGAAAGCAACCATACATCCAAAGATAGCACCCGATGCACCGAGGGTGGCGGTATTTAAAGGTGAATTCGGATCTAATCTGAAACCGCCCTGTTCATGAATGGGATAATTATTCAATTCCTGCCAGGCAGGAGTCAGTTCGTGGTAGAGAACCAGTAAATGCAATACGGCAGCCCCGATTCCGCAAACGATATAAAAAGTCAGGAAGCGTTTGGGCCCCCAGAAATTTTCGAGGATGGAGCCGAACATCCAAAGGATCAGCATATTCCAGAAAATATGCGCGAAACCGCCATGCAGGAACATATACGTAATCAGTTGGTGGGGTCTGAAATAATAGGACCGGATATCGTGCAGGGCAAAATAGTTCTCCATGAATGAGGACCCGTTGCGCTGTATCGCCAGCTGAAGCAGGAAAACAATGACATTGATAATGATCAGGTTTTTAATTATGGGCGGAATTACCTGGGAACGCCCCGGACGGAAATCAGTCATGATTCAAGAGAAATTACTGGCTGCAAGTTAATGTTTTAAGAAAAGCGCGGTGACATTTTCGATATGCAGGGTATGCGGGAACATATCCACAGGTTGTACAGCTGAAATCCCGTATTTTTCTGAAAGCAGGTTCAGATCCCGGGCCTGTGTAGCCGGATTACAGCTCACGTAAATTATTTTTTCCGCCGCGATTTCCAGAAGTTTGGCAACCAGTTTTTCCGACATGCCTGCCCTGGGCGGATCGGATATGATCAGGTCGGGCCGGCCATGGGTCTCAAAAAATGCATCATTGCACATTACCGTTACGTCACCTGCGAAAAACGCTGCATGATGAATCTGATTTAACAAAGCATTTTCCTTTGCGTCGGCAATCGCTTCGGGGATCAGTTCGATACCAATCAGTTTTTTTACCTGGTCGCTCAGAAATATCCCGATACTTCCCGTACCGCAATAGAGATCGTACAGGGTCTCCGTTCCCCGGAGTGCAGCAAAGGAACGTACGGTCTGGTATAAACGCTCTGCCTGGGCCGTATTTGTCTGAAAAAATGATTTCGGCCCGATCTTAAAAGAAAAGCGTTCCAGTTTTTCAACCACATATCCTTTCCCATAAAAAGGAACCGGCTGCAGGTCGTTCAGGCTGTCGTTCCACTTTGGATTGATGGTGTAGAGCAGGGTGGTAATGGATGGGAATGTATTTTTTATATGACCGAGCAGGTTATTT
>DHWT01000090.1 GCA_002413325.1 Chitinophagaceae bacterium UBA5175
TTACGAAGCACGTGAAGAAATTTTTTGATACATTAAAAAATATATGGAGTATTCCAGAATTAAAAAGCAAGATCCTTGTGACGCTTTCCTTACTGCTGGTTTACCGTTTCTGTACCTATATTGTTTTACCGGGTATTGATCCGAATAAATTGAGCAGTCTCAGCGGCGCCAAATCCGGTGCTCTCGGACTGATTGATGCATTTTCAGGCGGTGCGTTTTCACAGGCATCCATCCTGGCCCTTGGTATCATGCCCTATATATCTGCTTCCATTTTCATGCAGCTGATGAGCATCCTGGTTCCCCAGATGCAGAAAATTCAAAAAGACGGCGAAAGCGGCAGAAAAAAAATCAACCAGTGGACAAGATACCTTACCGTGATTGTAACTTTTGCACAGGCCTACGCTTATGTTGGTTACCTGAAAACCATGGGACGGGATGCGATCATTGACAGCTTCAGCGCTTTTTTCTGGTTCACCACGCCGATCCTGCTCACGGCCGGAACGCTGTTTGTTATGTGGATCGGTGAAAAAATTACTGATAAAGGTTTGGGAAATGGCACTTCCATTATCATCATGATCGGTATCCTCGCACGTTTCCCTGGTGCGCTTTCCCGGGAATTCCAGTCGAAAGCCGTAAATGGCAGCGGTGGCATCCTTATTTTCGTGATTGAAGTGGCAATCCTGGTTGCCGTCATCATGGGCCTGATCGTTCTGATCCAGGGTGTGCGGAAAGTTCCGGTTAACTATGCCAAACAGATTGTGGGAAACCGCCAGTTCGGGGGCGCCCGCCAGTTCCTTCCCCTGAAGGTGAACAGTGCCGGGGTTATGCCCATCATCTTTGCCCAGGCCATTATGTTTCTACCCACCCTGATTTCTTATACCAGTTTTGAAAACAAGGAAGGTATTTCAAGAATATTTTCAGATCCGCGCGATTATATTCATATGATATTCTACGGAATCATCGTGGTTGGATTTACCTTTCTCTATACTTCCCTGATCTTTAATCCAAAGCAGGTGGCAGATGATCTCAAGCGCAATAATGGTTTTGTTCCGGGTGTTAAACCGGGTCAGCCTACTGCAGATTTTATTGGTTCGGTGATGGATAAGATCACATTACCCGGTGCCATCTTACTGGCTGTGGTGGGTATTCTTCCGGGATTTGCACAGCGGGCAGGTGTTACGCAGAGTTTTGCTTCCTTTTACGGAGGAACATCCCTCCTGATCATGGTGGCGGTTATCCTGGATACCCTGCAACAGATCGAAACCCAGCTGCTGATGCGTCAGTACGACGGGCTGATGAAGTCCGGCCGTATACAGGGCCGTCAGTCGGTTACCAATGCGGTGATCTAGGATGATCTATTACAAAACGAAAGCAGAAATTGAACTGGCGAGGGAAAGCTGCCTGCTGGTAAGTAAAACGCTTACTGAAACAGCCAAACTGCTTAAGCCGGGTATTACCACTTTATCACTGGATCAGTTTATCGGCCATTTCATCCGGGATCATGGTGCCGCCCCCTCTTTTTTAAATTACCACGGTTATCCCTTCAATTCCTGTATCTCCGTGAATGACGTGGTGGTGCATGGGTTTCCCAATGAAAATGAATTGAAAGAAGGGGATATTATTTCCATTGATATCGGCGTATATAAAAACGGGTTTCACGGCGACCATGCCTATACATTCGCCATCGGCAATCCGGGCGCCGCCATTGCCCAGCTCATTCGCGTTACCAAGGAGTCATTATACAAGGGTATTGAAAAAGCCGTCGCCGGTAACCGGGTGGGCGATATATCATTTGCCATCCAGGAACATACGGAAAAAAAATACGGATATGGCGTGGTGCGTGAATTGGTGGGGCATGGTTTGGGAAGAAGCATGCACGAAGACCCGCAGGTAGCCAATTATGGGAAACGCGGATCCGGTATCAAACTGCGTGAAGGCCTGATCCTGGCTATTGAACCCATGATCAACCTGGGTAAACGGGAAGTATATACCGAACCCGACGGTTGGACTGTGCGTACGGCAGACCATAGCGTATCCGTACATTTTGAACATGATGTGTGTGTCGGTAAAAATAGGGCCGATATACTTTCAGACTATACCGGTATCGAAGAAGCCGAGAGAAATAATCCAGCCTTATTTTCTTCCGATTAAGTGTAACGCCTAACACTTATTCATAATTCATAACTCATAATTCATAACTCATAACGGCCAGCGACCAGCCCTAACCGCTTACGGCGAAATCCCGCAAGGCATCGTTGAGGCTGGTTTTCAGATCCGTTGACGCCTTTCGCTGCCCGATGATCAGGGCACAACCGACCGGATATTCGCCGGCAGGGAATTTTTTAGTGTAGGATCCGGGGATCACGACACTGCGGGCCGGCACGCGCCCTTTATATTCTACAGGCTCAGCACCGCTCACATCAATGATTTTTGTACTCTGTGTCAGTACTACATTGGCACCGAGCACCGCTTCTTTTTCCACCCGCACTCCTTCCACCACAATACACCTGGAACCGATAAAACATCCGTCTTCAATAATCACCGGAGCGGCCTGCAGGGGTTCCAGCACGCCCCCGATTCCCACACCGCCGCTTAAATGAACGCCCTTGCCGATTTGTGCACAACTGCCTACGGTTGCCCAGGTATCCACCATAGTGCCTTCATCCACATAGGCCCCGATATTTACATAACTGGGCATCAGCACGACCGATTTCCCCAGGTAGGCGCCATACCGGGCAATGGCATGGGGCACAGCCCGCACACCCAGGGCCGCGTAATCTTTTTTCAATGCCATCTTATCATAAAATTCCATGGGCCCCACGGTCCAGGTGTTCATCTGCTGTATACCGAAATACAGGAGGATGGCCTGTTTAACCCATTCATTCACCTGCCATCCGGTCCCGGCCGGTTCGGCCACCCGTAACCTTCCCTTGTCAGTTTCCTCGATCACCGCGCGTATGGCATCCGTATATTTTTGATCTTTCAATAATTCCCGGTTTGCCCATACTTCTTCAATCCGAACTTTCAGGTCCATCAGATATATTTTTTGCAAACATAAGGCATGGAAGGAAACAGGCCTGATTGTACTTCCTGTATTTTGAATCATTCGGTATTTTTACCGGAAATCGGAATGGTTGGAATTTGAAGATGATATCGTGCAATGCCTGAAAACCCTGCGCCGGGGAGGGATCATACTATATCCGACGGATACCATCTGGGGCCTCGGCTGCGATGCCACGAACCCGGAAGCGGTGAAGAAAATAATGGACCTGAAGCAAAGGCCGGCCGACAAATCCATGATCGTTTTACTGGCGGATCCCAGGGATATCAACCGTTACATAAGCCGGCCGGAACCATATATAGCAGATTACCTGGAGAAGACAGACCGACCGACCACGGTGATTTATGAAGGGGCCCTTGGACTGGCTGAAAACCTGGTGGGCTACGACGGAACCATTGCTATCCGTATTGTTCGTGAAGACTTTTGCAGGCATCTGATCAAAAGATTCCGGAAACCGCTGGTCTCTACTTCGGCAAATATTTCCGGGAAGCATCCGCCTGCAAATTTTTTGGCGGTTGCGGAAGAAATCAAACAGGGAGTGGACTATATTGTACAATACCGCCAGCAGGATGAAACGCCGGCAAGGGCTTCCATGTTGGTTCGTTTTAACAGTCTGGGGGAACCGATTATTCTGAGGTCCTGAAAAGTCTAAAACAGGTATGAGAATCCGGGAGGGTCGAAATCACGGATCAGATGTTATTATAAACCGCCCGATATCAACTATCCATGTAAAAAATGATTTGTAAAAAAAATAACGGTTCTTCGTATTTCTAAAAACATATTTGCAAAAATTTCTCATCATACAAACAGCTTTTATCGGGGATGTGGTGCTGGCAACACCTCTGATAGAAAAGTTACATGTTTTTTATCCGGATGCGCAAATTGATTTTCTACTGAGAAAAGGCAATGAGCAGCTGCTCCTCGGCCATCCCCATATCCATGAAATCCTGATCTGGGATAAGAAAAACCATAAACAGCAAAATCTTTTCCGACTGATAAAACACATCCGGAAAAACAGGTATGATTCCGTCATCAATGTGCAGCGTTTTTTTGCAACCGGATTGCTTACCGTCTTCTCCGGAGCAAAGGAGACCATCGGCTTTGATAAAAACCCCCTGAGCTTTTTCTTTACAAAAAAAATAAAACATGCGGTCGGCGGTGAAAGGGCCGTTCATGAAACCGGGAGGAACCTGGAACTGATTCGCAGTTTTACGGATGGTACCATTTACAAACCAAGGCTTTATCCTGCGGCGGCTGACTTTGCGGTTATCGATACACTGGCAGGCGGAAAATTTATTACCCTGAGCCCGGCATCCGTCTGGTTTACCAAACAGTATCCCGCTTCCCAATGGATTTCGTTCATCAGGAATATTCCGGCAGGGTACGGAATTTATTTAATGGGCGGACCGGGTGACGCAGCGCTATGCCAGTCCATCCGGGAATCGGTTAAAGGAACTGAAATAAAAGTGCTTGCAGGCACTCTTTCATTTTTACAATCCGCTGCACTGATGAGCAGGGCCTGCATGAATTATGTAAATGATTCTGCACCCATGCACTTTGCCTCGGCCATGAATGCACCGGTAACTGCCATATATTGTTCCACCATCCCGGAATTTGGCTTCGGACCATTATCGGACCAAAGTCATATTGTAGAAATTGACCAGGAACTCTATTGTCGTCCCTGCGGCCTTCATGGTCGTGCATCCTGTCCGGAAGGGCATTTCAGGTGTGCCATGGACATCCGGACGGAACAGCTTTATAAAACACTTCCGGAATAAATTTGAGTATTTGGGAATTGGATACGGAGCTTCTTCCAGTTCATTATTTCTGTAACCAGGTGAATCGTAGCGCATCATCCGGTTAATCGTTTTATTTTATAATTTAAGGTTTGCCGGAAGTACATTTCCAAATATTCAAATTTCCAAATTCCCAAATTTTCTTGTTTTACCTTTGACCCGATGGAATTTTCATTTTCTGATACTGAATTGCTGTTGTTTGAAAGAATCACAGAAGCCGCTGAGCGCATGCAGTCGGAGGTTTATCTGATCGGCGGTTTTGTGAGGGATAAAATAATCGGCAGACCCACCAGCGATGCCGATATCGTTTGCGTGGGCAATGCCATCGAACTGGCCAAAGAGGTAGCTGCTTATTATTATCCCCGACCGGCCATTTCGGTTTTTAAAAATTTCGGAACGGCCCATTTCAAAATTGAAGAGACCGGCGGCCGTTGGCTGGACGTAGAGTTTGTGGGTGCCCGCAGGGAAAGTTACCGCGCGTCTTCGCGCAAACCGGAGGTTGCACCCGGTACACTGGAAGACGATCAGAACCGCCGGGATTTTACCATCAATGCCCTGGCAATCAGCCTGAATAAAAATGATTTTGGCCGGCTGATCGACCCCTTTAACGGGCTCCGGGATCTGGAGGAAAAGAGAATTCAGACACCGCTGGAGCCACTGACCACATTCAGCGATGATCCCCTGCGCATGATGCGGGCGATTCGTTTTGCCAGCCAGCTGGGTTTCCGGATCGATCCGCAAACATTTGCTGCGATCATACAGGACGCTGATCGGATCCGCATTATTTCCCAGGAACGGATTACCGAAGAGATCAATAAAATCATTGCATCACCCAAACCTTCGGTTGGTTTTGACCTTTTGTATAAATCCGGGTTATTGCAAATTATTTTTCCAAAAATGGCTGACCTGGCCGGCGCAGAATATATTGACGGACTGGGCCATAAAGATAATTTCTACCATACCCTGCAGGTGCTCGATAATGTGGCTCTTAAAACAAATGACCTCTGGGTTCGCTGGGCAGCCATTTTGCATGATATCGGCAAACCGGCGACCAAAAAATTTGAACAGGGCCATGGATGGACCTTTCACGGGCATGAAGTGGTGGGTAGCCGGATGGTGCCCCGGATTTTTGATCAGATGAAATTGCCGATGAATGAAAAAATGCGGTTCGTACGTAAGATGGTGGAATTGCATTTGCGGCCTATCAGCCTGACGAAAGAAAGCATCACGGATTCCGCCATCCGCAGATTATTATTCGATGCGGGAGAAGATATGGATCTGCTCATGATGCTCTGCGAAGCAGATATTACATCCAGGAATAAACAGAAAGTTAAGCGCTACCTTGAAAATTTTGAGCTGGTACGCAAACGGCTGACGGAAGTAGAGGAAAAAGACCGCATCCGCAACTGGCAACCGCCGGTTACCGGTGAAATGATTATGGAAATCTTCGGTATCGGGCCTTCGAAAATAGTTGGCGATTTGAAAAACCTGATCCGCGAAGCGATCCTGGAAGGGGAAATTGAAAATTCCTATGAAGCGGCTTACCGTTATATGCTCGATAAAGCTGCGGCCATGGATCTGAAGCCGGTGGGACAGTTCCAGGCAGGCGAATCTCCCGTAAAATAAGCCGGCTGATAATTTGATGGTTTCATTTATTTTTGATCATTCTAACCTGTAACATTATGGCAGTTTTAAAATTCAGGGTTTATTTCGAGGAAGATGATAGTGTTTACCGGGACGTGGTGGTGAAACATAACCAGTTTTTCCTGGATTTGCACCAGGTGATTCTGAAAGCCTATGAATTCGACAGCAAACACCAGGCAACTTTCTTCCGCAGCAATGATCTCTGGCAGCGGGGGCGGGAAATATCATTGGAGAAATATGATAAGGAATATAAAGTGGCTCCCTTACTAATGGCGGAAACAACCATTGGATCTGAAATTAAAAACCCCAATCAGAAATTTGTTTATCTCTACGATTTTGTTAAGAACTGGTCTTTTCTCGTCGAGCTCATCCATGTTTCCAAGGAAGAAAATATCAAACTGGAATATCCGGCCGTTGTGAAAACAGAAAGTATCGGGCCTTCCCAATACGGAACCCGTGGCCTGATTGGTGATAAACTGGCGGAAGTGGAGGAGAAATATGATCTCAACCAGAGCGCAGAAGGATTCAGCGAAGTAGGAGAGGATAACGGCGACGTGGATACGGAAGAAGAAGAAATGGGTCCGGAAGAGGACCCCGCACTCGAATAATGTCTCCCAAAACAGTAATTATTATAACAGGCCCAACGGCTTCAGGCAAAACGGAGCTTGCCATTGAACTTGCCCGGCATTTTGATACTTCAATCATATCTGCAGACAGCCGTCAGTGTTTTCGGGAACTGAATATCGGCGTGGCAAAACCGGACCCCGCGCAACTGGAACAGGTAAAACATTTTTTCATTAATTCCCATTCGATCCGGGAAGAAGTGAATGCGGCCATATTCGAATCCCTGGCGATGCAGTGGTGTGAAGAAATTTTTTCAACCCGGGATGTAGTTGTCATGACCGGGGGAACGGGTTTATATATTAAGGCATTCAGTGAAGGCCTCGATGAGATTCCGTTCATAGATGAAGGAGCCAGGAAAGAGATATTGGATCATTATCGTGAACAGGGAATCAGCTGGCTGAAGGAATCCATTCAACAGGCCGATCCTTTGTTTTATGCTTCCGGAGAAATGACAAATCCCCAGCGAATGATGCGCGCCCTGGAAGTGGTCCGGAGTACGGGTCGGTCCATAATCTCATTCCGTAACAGCCAAAAAAAAAGCAGACCTTTTCGGATCCTGGAGTTCGGCATCCGTTTGCCGAGAAAGGAGTTATACCAGAGGATCAATAAAAGGGTGGATGCCATGATGGAGTCCGGCTTATTGGATGAAGTGGCTTCCCTGCTTCCATTCCAGCATCTCAATGCGCTGCAGACGGTTGGATATGCGGAGTTATTTGAATTTCTGCAGGGGAAAACCCGGCTTGAAGATAGCGTTGCCCTGATCAGGCAGAACACAAGGCATTATGCCAAACGCCAGCTGACCTGGTTGAATAAAAATGAAAAACTGGTGTGGCTGGATGATGATTTCCTCAATAAAATCCTCCGGGTATATTCCAATTTTAAAACTTGACACCGAAGGTCAGGATCAGGTTGCCGGTATAGTCCCTTACTGTGGCATAAACATTATCCTTTGATGCGAGGCGATAAGGAAAATTTACATCATTGAGTATGGTTTCCACGTAGGTGAGGTCAACAAAAATTCCTTTTTTCCGGTAGCCGAGACCACCGCCAATGGTGAACCGGTTGGCTTTCAGGTCCGGCGAAGCATAAGGATTCATGGAATAGGATCCGCCCAGACGGTATGCCAGATCGTTCACTTTGTATTCCCCGCCCAGCCTGAAATTAAATGTGTTCTTGTAATAAGATTTTACCGTGTTGTTTAGCGGGTCGTAATAACCGCTATTGACCGGGTTTCCATAGGCATCGGTGGTAGGCTGACTAAAACGGGAACCCCGTATGGCATCGTATTCGATATCGGTTGTAATAAATCCCATCTTTCCTCCGGTCACGTCGCCCGGGAAAATATAGGAACCGCTGGCCAGGATCTGCCAGGGGGTCTGCAGGTTATAATCCAGGCTGTTGCCTACGTTGGCTGCCTGGTCCAGTGTAGCGGATTCGATAGAGTTGGTGCCGGCGTAACCTTCCGTATTGGCGACCATGGCTGATGAGACCTGGTCCGTA
Organism: Chitinophagaceae bacterium UBA5175; assembly: GCA_002413325.1. Lineage (GTDB taxonomy): Bacteria > Bacteroidota > Bacteroidia > Chitinophagales > Chitinophagaceae > Puia. Next base: position 8,626 of record DHWT01000090.1, read on the forward strand.
AGGGAATAAAAGGAAGGCGTGTGAACAGCCAGCCCGACACGCCAGTTCAGGCTGGGCCGGTATATGGCTCCCAGTCTGGCATTCACACCCACCCCTTTGGATGAATAGGATTCCGTATAGGTATAGGAAGCAAAATTGTTATTGGTATTACCGCTAAGATCCGTTTCCGAGTAACGCATCGTACGCTGATAGTTTACAACGGGGATACCAATAGATGCGCCGAGATACCATTTGTCGTGGTTTGAACTTGCCAGTCCGATGGCAAATTCCGTTATTCCGCCGGACGTTGTGATATCGGTGCTCTGGCCGAGCAGTCCGCCCGCCGCAAGCACATTTCCAGGTTGCACAACGATGGGTCCGGATCCTCCCTGGGAGGTATCAATCAGGTAAGTGTATAATGCCATCCGGGTGGGATAGGAAATACCCGGTTCAACCAGCGCCTGGTCAAGGGTCAGGCCGGAGTTCTGGAACTCTTCTGCATAGGATTCAGCTGCTGAAGAATAGCCGTTTTTCCCCTGGTAAACGATATGACCGTTAAAATCGGCGCTGCGGTTCACGGCAATGCTGAGGGCTGAACTTTTATCCTGATCTGTAGACCAGCCAAAAACAACTCCTGATGTAGCCAGGGTAAAATGATTTACAGATGGACCACTTGTGTTCGTGGAAAGATAGCTGGTTTTGGAGGCATCAAAAGTCCAGCCCGGGCTGAGCAGGTATTCACTGGTTTTATAAAAGCCAAGCCCTGCCGGGTTAACATAAGTAGCAGATATATCCCCGCCCAGGGATCCCATGGCGCCTCCAATAGCCTGCTCACGGGCAGTGCCTGACGGGTGGATATAAGACATGCGTAGCGCGTCTTCCGGAAGCTGTGCCTTGAGAACGATACAAATGAAAAGAGAAGGGCACAGAATGAAGAAAAGTTTCATCATCGAAAAAGGGATTACCGGCCCGGGCGAGAAAATCCACCACCCCGCATCGCTCCGCCACCACCACCTAAACCGCCTCCACTACTGAAGTTGGAGGGAGATGAACGCATGGGAGAAGGGTTGGAATAATTATTCGGACGGTTATTGTTATAACGGTTGAAATTGTTGTTATTATAGTAATTCCGCGTTGCATTTGAATTATAAAAATGCGAGTTGGGTCTTGTATTATAATAATTGTTCTGGTATGCAGAAGGGTTGAAATTGCTCAACCGGGTATAACTGGGAGAATTATAATTTTTCCCGTTTACCACGACTACGCTTCCATAATAGGGATTATAGAAACTGTTCCAGGCATAATAACTGTTATAATAGCTCATGGGACTGTAATAACCAAAACCTCCGTACATCATAGCACCTCCATACATCATTGGATCATAAAAACCTGTGCCATAACCCAGGCTTAACCCGATACCACTTCCGTATCCGTAGGGAGAATACATACCGCCATAATAATCATAGTTGTAATTGTCAAAATAAGACCACCGGTCGGGATCCTGTACGCGCATTTTGACATAATTTTCATTTGGGGTGTTATAGTAATCTGAATTGTCTCCGTTACCGGTAACTGCAACCGGATTTCCCGGTGAATAATACACATCATCCGGAGTGGTCGCACTGTTTCTGTATGCAGAACAACTGACTAAGGAAAACAGTAAAAGTGCAGCTGATAAAAGTATATAGGGACGTTTCATGGCGAAAGCTTTTAGAAATTTCAATCTTAAGTTACTACTTTTGAGCGTCTTAACAAAATTACAAAATTTATTTACCTCCTTCTGAAATTTTCCAGGTTCAAATGTTAAAAAGTGACTAATCATGCCTGGTCCGAATTACCCGAAATATGAGTAAAGAAATCACAAGCCGGCAAGAAGACTATGCGCAATGGTATAACGACCTGGTTATAAAGGGCGGATTGGCTGATTATTCAGCGGTCCGGGGTTGCATGGTTATAAAACCCTATGGGTTTGCCCTATGGGAACAAATGCGGGATACCCTGGACCGCATGTTTAAGGATACCGGTCATGAAAACGCCTATTTTCCGCTGTTTATTCCCAAGAGCTTTTTAAGCAGGGAAGCGGCCCATGTGGAAGGCTTCGCAAAAGAATGTGCCGTGGTTACCCATTACCGGCTTAAGAATGATCCCGGAGGGCAGGGCATTATCGTGGATCCGGAAGCAAAACTGGAAGAAGAGCTCATCGTCAGGCCAACCAGCGAAACCATCATCTGGAATACTTATAAAACCTGGATACAGTCTTATCGCGATTTGCCGCTCCTGATTAATCAATGGGCCAATGTGGTGCGTTGGGAAATGCGCACCCGCCTTTTCCTGAGAACCACAGAATTCCTGTGGCAGGAAGGACATACTGCGCATGCGAATGCGGAAGAAGCCATTGCAGAAGCCAGGCTTATGCTGCAGGTGTATACTGATTTTGCAGAAAATTTTATGGCGGTTCCGGTTATCCGCGGTGTGAAATCAGCCAGCGAACGTTTTGCCGGAGCCATCGACACCTATTGTATTGAAGCCCTGATGCAGGATGGCAAAGCCTTGCAGGCGGGTACTTCACATTTTCTCGGGCAAAATTTTGCCAAAGCATTCGACGTAAAATTTTCCGATAAGCAGAACAAACTGGATTATGTGTGGGCTACCAGCTGGGGTGTCAGCACACGGCTGGTTGGTGCCCTTGTAATGGCCCATAGCGACGATGAGGGATTGGTCCTGCCACCCCGGATTGCACCGGTACAGGTGGTGATCATTCCAATTTACAAAGGGGATGAAAGCAAAGAGGCACTTGATGCTAAAGGGAAGGAAATAGCTGCCGGGCTGAAGAAAGCGGGAATCCGGGTGAAATTTGATAACAACGATAATAACAGGCCCGGATGGAAAT
>DHWT01000259.1 GCA_002413325.1 Chitinophagaceae bacterium UBA5175
CTGCCGGATCTGCAGCGTGGATAAAGGTTGGCCCGCACCGCGCAATATGCGCAGGATATTAAACTGCTGCTGGGTGATATCAAAGGGCTCGAAAAGCCTGTTCAGTTTTTCATTCGCCCAGTTAAATGTGTAAATGAGATTAATGGCTGCTTTCTGATATTCCGAACGGAACACATGCTGGTTAATATCCTTTTCTAAAGTCATAACATTACTTGAAAAAAACTTAATGATCCTCCTCAGGATAACCTCAGTCGCCCCAGACTTTCACCCCTTCACTGCAATTGGAACATATATCAATTTGGGCCCGACCTTTTAAAATCTTACGGCGAAAATCTAGATATTCCGGTTGTTTCCAGATTTCTTTGAATGTTTTATTTTTCAAATCCCCCATCCGGTGCTGTGCATCCTTATCAAAACAGCAGGGCACCACCAGTCCGTCCCAGGTGATCACCGGAGCATGCCAGAGGCGCCAGCAATGATTTTGCAGGCGGTTTTTTGGTTCGTAGCTCCCGTCCGGTTTTTGCCGGTATCTGGTCAGTGAGGTATGCCGGGGTATCAGCTGATTGGGATCCCTGGCATAATCATAGATCTGCGCCGTTTTATAACGGATGCCATCCACACCGGTTTTCTCTGCCAGCTCCCTTGCATCCGCGATCTGGTGTTCGTTGGGCCGGACTACCAGGAACTGGAAGAAAACATACGGCGTTTTACTATGAAGTTTCTTTTTCCATTTAACAATATTGGCAGCACCTGTCATCACTTTCCCGAGGTCGCCTCCTATGCGATACCGGCTATACACATCCTGGGTAGTCCCGTCGAGGGAAATGATCAGGCGATCCAGTCCGCTTTCCACGGTCCTGCGTGCATTTTCATCATCCAGATAATGGGCGTTCGTGGAGGTGGCAGTATAAATTTTTTTTGAACCGGCGTATTTCACCATTTCCAGAAAATCCGGATTCAGGTAGGGTTCACCCTGAAAATAAAAAGTGAGGTAGATTAATTCAGGTGCCAGCTGGTCGATCATCTGACGGAAAAAATTCATTTCCAGCATGCCTTTCGGGCGCGTAAAGGACCGAAGTCCGCTGGGGCATTCAGGGCATCTCAGATTACAATGGGTGGTCGGCTCAAAAGAAATAGATACCGGCACACCCCATTGTATGGGTTTGTGTGTCCATTTGCTGATATAATAACTGGATAAGACTTTCATCCCGTTCCAGGTGCGCCGAACAGTCAGCTTTGAAAAAAAATTGATTGTATCATTCCGGTTGAGTTTAGCCATATCCGCCGTAAAATTAGTTTTAAATAAGGAAAGCGGGAAGGGGTTGAACGTATTTCGGGTGCCATCGGTTTATATTTGCAAACGTTTACCTATCGTGATGGCCAAAAAGAAGAGCAGGATCTGGAAGATCATCGTTTTTATATTCAGTACCACCCTGATCATCATGCTGATCGTGATGCTCTATCAATGGGTGGTTGAAGGAAGATCCTCCTTTGTGGAATATCCCGAATTCGGCATACCGATTCCGGTGAATTACAGCGTTCATGGCATTGATGTATCAAAATACCAGGACGTCATCAACTGGAAGTCGGTTAAAAATATGCACGTGGAAGACGTGCACATCAGCTTTGTATTTGTAAAGGCGACCGAAGGACTGGGAAATGAAGACGCGATGTTCAGCCGGAACTGGAAAAAACTCAGGGAGGCCGGATTGGTCCGGGGAGCCTATCATTTTTTTCTCGCGACCAAAAGCGGCAAGGCACAGGCGGAAAATTTTATCAATTCGGTAACCCTCCTGCCGGGAGACCTGCCGCCCGTTCTGGATATTGAACAAACCTATGGCGTGCCGCCAGAAAAAATAAGACAGCGGGCTAAAGAATGGCTTCAGACCGTGCAGGCATATTACGGTGCGACACCCATCATCTATACCAATGTTGATTTTTATCAGCATTACCTGAAAGAGGATTTTGACGGTTACCTTTTATGGGCAGCACATTACCTGCAACCTTCGCAGCCGCGGATATACAGGGACTGGAGTTTCTGGCAGCACAATGAAAGGGGCCGGGTGAATGGTTGCTATACCATCGTTGACTTTGACGTATTTAACGGCGACTCCCTGGAGTTCCGCAAATTGCTTTTAAATTGATTATTTAACTGTATGAAAAAAGTCTATTGTGTTTCCACCTGCAGCACCTGCCAGCGGATTATCCAGGAAGCGGATCTGCTTAAAAAGGGTTTTGCCTACCAGAATATCAAAGTGGAAAAGATCACGCCGGAACAACTCGACGAAATGAAAGAAATGACCGGCAGTTATGAAGCGCTCTTCAGCCGGAGATCCCTGAAATATAAAGCCATGGGACTTAAGGATAAAACACTTACAGAAAAAGACTATCGTAACCTGATCCTGCAGGAATACACATTCCTCAAAAGGCCTGTTATCATATCCGGCAGGAAAATTTTTTCAGGCAGTGAGAAGAGGACGGTTGCAGAGGTGATGAAGCTGAAATGACGTTAGCCGTTGGCGAACGATAAAACGTTATGACTCCTTAATAATCCTCAGTTTCGCATAGTTGAGCATAATCTTCTTCTCCCCGCCCAGCTTAAAGTTGACCGTTGCGATGGGATTATGTGCAGATCCTTCCATGCGTACCACTTCCCCGAAACCAAATTTCTGGTGTTCCACTTTATCACCGGCGGCGAGATGACTCGTATCACTGGGAGCAAAATCCAGGGAAGGAATATGTACCGGTGCAGGCGTCTTGGCTGAAGAAGAGATATAGGTTGGCTTTGCTGACTCCCGGCTTTTCGTCGCAGCATCATCACCACTGCCATAACCCCGGTTGAGCCGGTCATAGGCCGGACGACCGGACCAGCTACCGACCTGGTTCTTTATTCCGCCGCCTGCATAACTCCGGTCCAGCTGATCCTCAGGAATTTCCTCAATAAAGCGGCTGGGATCATTTTGAATGACGCTTCCAAAACGATAACGGGAATTGGCATAGGTAATCCAGAGCTTATGTTTGGCCCTGGTGATCACCACATAAAAAAGACGTCTTTCTTCTTCGAGTTCTTCCCGCGTGTTGATGGACATGGCATTGGGAAAAAGAGATTCTTCCAAACCTGCAGCAAACACGCAACTGAATTCAAGTCCCTTGGCCGCATGAATCGTCATCAGTTTTACCGTATCTGCTTCCGGATCTTTCTGGTCGGTATCGGTAAGTAAAGTAATCTGCTGCAGATAACCGGACAGGCCAGCCTGTCCTTTCTGTGTTTCCTGTGTATCCCGGTTATCAATCAGGATCCCGTCTTCATCGATAAGGGCCATGTTTTGCTGGTTGTCGACCCACTCCTTAATGCTGTTCAGCAACTCCTGTATATTTTCATAGCGCGCAAGGCCTTCCGTGGTTTTGTCATTAAACAGTTCCCTGACGATATTCGTTTGTTTGCCAACATGGGTTGCCACTTCATACGCGTTTTTTGTATTCAGCATACTCGCAAAACTTTTGATCATCTGCACAAACTGCTCAATAGCTTCCAGTGTACCGGCTTTAAAGCCCATGGAAGCAGCATTGCAGAGCACCGCCCACATGGAAATATTATTTTCATTGGCCATGAGCACGGCCTTGTCCAGCGTGGTTTTTCCAATACCCCGGGCAGGAAAATTGATGATCCTTTTCAGGGATTCTTCATCGCTGGGATTCACGATCACACGGAGATAAGAAATAAAATCCTTGATTTCTTTTCGCTGGTAAAAACTGATACCGCCGTAAATGGTATAAGGAATATTCATGCGGCGCAGGCTTTCTTCAAAAGCCCGGCTCTGGGAATTGGTGCGGTATAAAATCGCGAAATCGCGGTTATTAAAATGATTGCGGAGTTTTTGTTCCTGAATGGTATCGGCTACGTATTTCCCTTCATCATTGTCCGTCATGGTGCGCACCAGGCGGATCTTTTCCCCTTCGATGTTCTCAGTCCACAGGTTCTTTGGAATCTGTCCCTTATTACGTTTGATCACTTCGTTGGCGGCCGTGATGATACTTTGCGTGCTCCGGTAATTCTGTTCCAGTTTCACCACTTTCACGTCATCATAATCTTTCTGGAACTGTAAAATATTTTCAATGGTCGCACCCCGGAAGCTGTAAATACTTTGCGCATCATCTCCCACCACACAAACGTTTTCGTATACAGCTCCCAGTAACTTGATGATTTCGTACTGGGCCGGGTTGGTATCCTGGAACTCGTCGATCAGGATGTATTTAAACTTATGCTGGTATTTGTGCAGGCTTTCCGGAAAATGTTTCAACAATTCATAAAACTTCAGCAACAGATCGTCAAAATCCATGGACCCGTTTTTGAAGCAGCGTTTGGCGTAGGCTTCATAGACCTGGGCAATGGCCGGGCGGTTGCTGCGCGCATCTTCCTGCTGGATATAATAATCCGTCGCATATTCTGCCGGCCCGATCAGGCCGTTTTTTGCCTGGGAAATCCGGTTGTAGACGATATTGGGTTTATAATGCTTATCGTCCAGGTTCAGTTCGTTCACAACGGTTTTCACCACACTTTTGGCGTCGTCGGTATCATAAATGGTAAAATGATGGGGATAGCCCAGTTTCGGGGCTTCCGCCCGCAAAATCCGGGCAAAAACACTGTGAAATGTACCGATATAGAGATTGCGCGCTTCGTTATTGCCGAGAATGCGCTCCACCCGTTCTTTCATTTCCCGGGCCGCCTTATTGGTGAAAGTAAGGGCCAGAATATTGAATGCATCCACCCCGGTTGACAGCAGATGGGCAATTCTTGTGGTCAGTACCTTGGTTTTTCCGCTGCCGGCACCGGCAACAATCATCAGGGGTCCGTTAATATGCAAAACCGCTTCTTTCTGGGCTTCATTAAGTCCTTTAATATATTCCAGCATGCTTGCAATTTACGAACTGCCGGTTGCAGAACCGCAGGATAAATTTTACCGTATCCGGTATAATGACCTAGGCTGTTCCGGGCTTTTCCGGCTGGGGCTTTTTCCGGCTCCAGCGTGAGACTTCCAGGCCTTTCCGGGTCAGGATGAGCCATCCCTTTTTGAATTGATAGCCGTCAATCCTTAAGAGATTTTGCAAAAAAGCTGTTTCATTTACCCCTGGGCAGAACATTCTTGTCATAATCATCTTATCACCGAAATGCAGGGAACTGTCCGTTATCCGGAAGCTGCCTGAGACCCGGTTGCATCCGGTGGTTCCCGAAAACCGGCTTTGTTGGGTATCAAACCGGATTTCGGGGATACGGCCGGCGGTGTCGTTGTCCGGAGCAGGCAGCAAATACCACTCCCCTTCAAGGGCCGATAAATACCATTTCTCTTTGAAAGCGGTTTCACCCCGGGGCTTTTTAGCAGCTGTATCCCCATTTGAATCCTTCTGGGCCCTGATACCTGAAACCAGGGCAAATAATAAGGCCGTCAGTATAAAAGATTTTAACTTTGCGGTCATATTGTTTTCCATCCATAATCATACCCATTTATGCCAGGATTTGAATTATTCGGTGAAGAAGAGCGGAAGGAAGTCAACGAAGTGTTATCTACCGGAATCCTCATGCGATACGGTTTTGACGCAGCCCGTAAAGGCATCTGGAAATCCCGTGAACTGGAGCAGGCACTCTGCGATCGTTTCCATTGTGGTTATGCCCAGCTGACTTCCAGCGGAACCTCTGCCCTCACCACCGCGCTCGCGGCCCTCGGGATCGGGGCGGGCGATGAAGTGATTATGCCTTCCTTCACTTTTGTGGCCAGTTTTGAAGCCGTACTCAGCGTAGGTGCGATACCGGTGCTTGCGGATGTAAATGATTCCCTGACACTGGATCCGGAATCCGTTCGGAAAGCCATCTCCCCCGCCACCCGCTGTATCATGCCGGTTCATATGTGCGGCAGCATGGCTGACATGGATGCGATACAATCCATTTGCAGGGAACATAAACTGCTTTTATTGGAAGATGCATGTCAGAGTATCGGCGGCTCTTATAAAGGAAAATACCTGGGAACCATCGGTGACGCCGGAACCTATTCCTTCGATTTCGTCAAGACCGTTACCTGTGCAGAAGGCGGCGCTGTTATCACGAATAATAAAACGACTTATCTGAATTGCGACGGTTATACGGATCACGGACATGATCACCAGGGAAACGACCGCGGTGCAGAACTCCATCCTTTTATCGGATACAATTACCGGATTTCAGAATTACATGCAGCTGTGGGTCTTGCCCAGTTCCGCAAACTGGATACCTTTCTTTCCATCCAGAAAAAAAATCATCAGTACCTGCAGGCAGCATTATCAAAAGTCCCGGGTATTACGTTCCGGACCCTTCCCGACCCGGCCGGCGACAGCCATACCTTCCTGAGCTGGTTTATGCCCAGCCGTGAACTGACCGGGGCGGTTGTTGCGGAAATGAAGGCCCAGCAGATCTTCGCGGGTAATTTTTACTGGTTCGACCATAACTGGCATTATATCCGCAAATGGGATCACCTGAAAACAGAAAAAACGCTTGGACGGCTGACCGCGGCGCAATCTGCGGCCCTGAAAAAAATCGGAACCCGGGATTTCAGTAAAAGTGATGACGTGATGAGCCGCTGTATCAGTACGGCCATCAGTCTGACCTGGACCGGAGACCAGCTGCAGGAAAAAGCTGCAAAAATGGTTGCAGCCATTAATAAAGTGATGGCTAATGCTTCCCCTCAAGCGCATCACAGTCAGCAGGCGAGCCTAGCCTGAACCGGAACGGAATATGGGTGGCTTTTTCCAGTTCCCATTCCCTTTTACAAAAAAAACCGGATTGAATATAATATAAATTGGGAGGCTGATTATAGAATCCACCCGTCCGGGCCCGGTCGCCCGCACTATATGCATTCATACTGAAATCAGGGGAAATATCTGCCGGTTCTCCTGTTTTTGAAAGGAAATAAGGCCCTGTAAGACCGTATTGTCCATTCTTTGCCCCGGGGTACTGAAGGTGCAAAAAATCCATTTTTGACCCTTTCCGCAGTACAACCTGGCCCCGCACATCATTGCAGGAAAACATTGTCAACCAGACAACAAGAAAACATATTAGACGTTCCGGCCGATTCTTCATAATGTTATGTAAATTTACGGCGCGATTTTTGTGGAATGGGCGGATTTTTTGAATATTCGTCCCTCCGGCATTAACCCCTCAAAGATGGCATTAAGTCAGTCATTACAGCAGAAATTACTCCAGAAATTATCTCCCCAGCAGATTCAGCTTATGAAACTGCTGCAGGTACCTACTGCCAATCTTGAAGAAAGAATTAAGGAAGAACTGGAGGAAAATCCGGCACTGGAAGTTGCCGAGGAGGATCATGACGATGGTTTGACGGATGATACCAAGGATGAATTTGAAACGGCTGATGAGGATTTTGAACCGGAAGGAACCCAGGATGAATATGATAATATTGATATCAGCGAATATGTGAATGAGCACGATGATGACGTAGCCGATTATAAACTGAGGGATGAAAACTATCCCGATGCGGAAGACAAGCAGTCTGTTGCACACAAGCTGGAAACGAGTTTTTATGAACTGCTCCTGGATCAGCTGGGTATGTTAAAACTCGACGACCGGACGCGCAGGATTGCCGAGCAGATTGTCGGCAGTATTGATGATGACGGCTACCTGCGCCGTGAAACGGCCTCCATCGTGGATGACCTGGCCTTCCGGCAGAATATTGAAAGTTCGGAAGCAGAAGTGGAATCCGTCATTTCACGCATACAGCAATTCGATCCGCCCGGCGTGGCAGCCCGCAACCTGCAGGAATGTCTGCTGCTTCAGCTGGAAAGAAAAAAGAAAGAAGGTAAAAGCGTGACCCTGGCCATCAGCGTGCTTTCTGAATATTTCGATGAATTCACCAAAAAACATTATGATAAGGTCCAGCGTGGTCTGAATATTACGGAAGAAGAATTCAGGGATGTGATCCGGCAGATAACCAGGCTGAACCCAAAGCCGGGCGGCAATCTGGGCGGAACGGGCAGGGGAGAAGGTTATGTAGTGCCCGACTTTTTTATATTCAATAACGCGGGCATGCTCGAGCTGACCCTGAATTCCCGCAATACACCCGACCTGCGCATCAGCGATGGCTACCGGGACATGCTGAAGGACTACGACCGGGGTTCAAAAAAAGATAAAAGGCAAAAAGAAGCCGTTCTTTTTATCAAGCAGAAAATTGATGCGGCCAAATGGTTTATTGATGCGATCAAACAGAGGCAGCAGACGCTGATCAATACCATGCAGACCATCATGAATTATCAGCATGAATTTTTTCTTACCGGTGATGAAACGTCCCTGAAGCCCATGATCCTGAAAGACATTGCGGAGCGTACGGGGCTGGACATATCCACCGTGAGCCGAGTGGCCAACAGCAAGTTTGTACAGACGGAATTCGGAACCTACCGCCTTAAATTTTTCTTCAGTGAGTCGCTCAGCACCGACAGCGGAGAAGAAGTATCCACGCGGGAAGTGAAAAAGATACTGAGCGACCTGATTGAAGGAGAAAGTAAAAAGAAACCCCTCAGTGACGAAAGGTTAACGGAACTGCTGCAGGAAAAAGGATATAATATTGCCCGGCGTACCGTTGCTAAATACCGGGAACAATTGAATATCCCCGTCGCCCGGTTGCGGAGGGAACTTTAAAAAGCCGAAAACCCTATGCTTAACACCTATCGCTTTTCTTATTACCTTTCGCTGCAAATTATTCACGGCCAACGGCCAACGGCCAACGGCCA
>DHWT01000122.1:0-2189 GCA_002413325.1 Chitinophagaceae bacterium UBA5175
ATCGTTGGCCGTTGATCGTTGGCCGGTGATCGTTGATCGTTAGGCGGTGGCAGCCTTTTTTGCCGGTCTCAGCTTTTATACAAACCGGAATGATCAATAAAATGATGAAAAAAAGTTTCATTTTAAGAAAGTAAAAATCAAATCAGCCGGTCAACGGCCAACAGTCAACGGTCAACCATACTGCTGCGCTTATCAATAAACTTACGCGGTTTTCTGCTATCGGATGGAAACTGCAGTTTTTGAATTTCTTCAGCTTCTACATACCTGATATGGGGTGTCACCCGCAGCTTGGCCTGTAAATAGGACCGGATCCGGTGATCCGATTCTTCCCCATATTCCAACGGAAGCAGGTGGAGCAATACTTCATCGGTTCCGATTTCATTTGAAAACACTTCTGCAACAAAATCTGCGATGTCTTCCATGCCGGTTAATAAATCAAAAAGTGCCGGAGCAAATAAGGTGGTGCCCTTGAATTTGATCATTTGTTTTTTTCTGCCAATTACAGGGGATAACCGCTGCGTATGACGGCCGCAACTGCAGGGTTCCTGATGGGCAATGCAAAGATCCCCCGTTTTATACCGCAGGAGCGGCATGCCTTCCACGCCCAGGGTGGTAATCGTTACCTCGCCTGCTTCGCCATCGGGTACAGGCTGGCCCTGCTCATCCAGTAATTCCACGATCACCAGGTCGGCCTGGTGGTGACCGCCCCTGCCGGCTTCACATTCGGTAAAAGCGGTCTGCATTTCCGTTGACGCATAAGTGGAGTAAAGCCCGATATTCCATGATTCGGTTATTTTCCTTCCCAGGATATTCAGTGAAAAATCCGGCTGCCGGATATTCTCACCAATGCAGATTGCTTTTTTAACCGATGAAGCCGTCGGGTCGATTTTATGATCGGTAGCATAACGGATCAGTTTCAATATAAAGGAAGGCACGGCCACCAATACTGTTGGCTGAAGGCGAAAAATGGTTTCCCATTGCAGGGAAGGCACACCGGGACCTACCCGGATGATGCCGGCGCCCAGCATCCGGATGCCGGAATAATAAGCCATGCCGGCCATAAACTGGCGATCCAGCGTAAGCATTAATTGATATAAATCTCCCGGGGTTCCGCCGGCGCAGGTAAAGGAATTGAATTCATTATAAGCCAGCCTTTGCAAATCTTTCTCGGTAAGGGCAATTGTAACCGGTGTACCCAGGGTTCCTGAGGTGGAAGTATATTCGATCACACCGGAACGGGGAACGCAAAGAAATTCATCATTGAACGACTGAAGGTCTTCCTTGCCCGTTGTGGGGAGTAAAACCAGGTCCTTCAATTGCCGAATCTGTCCGATATCGATGGACTGTTCTTTGAAAATCCTTTGATAGTAAGGGGAATGATTTTTTACATATCGCAGGAGTTCCTGCAATTTTTTCTCCTGCATATCCCGGATCTCCGCCTTCCGAAGAAATTGATTATGGATGGAAGTATTCATGATTCCAGGATGACAATGGCCGTAGCCATAGATTTTAAATGTGACAGGGAAACATGTATACAGCGTATACCCAGGGGAGCGAGTTCCTTTTCTGTTTGCCCGGATAATCGCAAGCCGGGCTTGCCCTGAGCATCGTTGACCACTTCTATTTCATGCAGTGCCAGACCGCCGGACCATCCCCTGCCGATTGCTTTCAGAAATGCTTCCTTGGCAGCAAAACGCGCTGCATAGTGTTCGAAGCGGGATGCTTTGGAATCACAATAATTCATCTCGTCCCTGGAAAATACCATCTCACGGAAACCGGATTCCCTGCCAACGCGTAAAGCGACGCGCTCCACTTCAATAATATCTATACCGGTTCCAAGAATCATGTCAACAGGTGCAAATTGTTTTTCAAAAAATCTGATTTTTTTCTTTATCTTTTATATGAATCTTTTCATGCGTTAGGCGTTAGGCTCATTTCATTTTTTCTTCACAAATGCTCACCTGGTTGCGGATCTCGTTCTGTTCATTTTTAGTGGCAATTTCCTTCGACAGGGCGAGCCGGTAATAATGCAGGGCATCTGCGAATTTCTTTTCCCTGAATAATTCGTTTCCTGCCAGCTGATAGGCCTGGTAGAAATTGGGATTGGTGGCGATCAGGCTGTCCGGATTCACTTCCCTCCCATCCATCAAATCTTTTTTGTACGCCCGGTATTTCAAAAAAAGCTGAAA
>DHWT01000122.1:2516-3133 GCA_002413325.1 Chitinophagaceae bacterium UBA5175
GTTTTCATTCCCGCCAGCGAAAATACCTGATTCAGATCATAGCAGACATATTCGCCAAGCTGCCAGGGTCCGGTAGATACCCAGACGAGTTTTTTCTGCGGTTCAAAAATAATGGAATGATGGGCAATCAGCTGGTTGACGGCTTTTTCATTACCCAGACCGATATCCGCATTTTCCAGTCCACCACGATCCCTCAAAATCTTAACTGTTTCTGCCACGGTGTTTTTGCCTGCTGCAGCAAGCAGTTCCTGCATTCGCTGGTACCGGTATTCAGAAGCGCTTTGCCGGATCTGTGCCTGGTTTGACTGCAACCCGGCCAGTTCTTTGCTTTGAAAATGATTGGCACAGATGATTTCATTTTGCCCCGGATCGTATAACCCCACGGAGTCGGGTGTTTTTTCAATGATCACCGCTTTCCCGTCTGCCGCGGACCCGATCAGGAAGGATTCTGAAACAAACATTTTTCTTTTCTTTGCAATGGCCAGGGCTTCGGAAATATTACCGGCATATTGTAAAATTTCACGTGCCACCAACGAAACAGGCGTTGCAGAACCTGTAGGGACATCCGATTTCGCCGCATTGATGGTCACCGTGAGTCCCTTTTCATTCATTCCGGA
>DHWT01000122.1:3464-7427 GCA_002413325.1 Chitinophagaceae bacterium UBA5175
ATTTTATTTTCCGAAAAATGATCCCCGACATAAAAATCAAAATTCCGCCCGATAATCATGGTTCCATCAGCGGACCTCGTTCCCCAGGTGCCAAAAGAAGTGCATCCGACCAGCGCGAGGTTCTGCAACGCATGACCAATATCATGAGCCGCATGGTAATTGAGGATGCGCTGGTAATTACTGCCGATATAATCATATTTGTCAGAAGCGGCGTCGGAAATACCATAAATTTCCTCCTTGTCCTCTTCGGTAACATGTTTGTCCAGGTCCCGGTTAAACCAGCCCACCACATATTTTAAAAAATGACGGTAAAACCGGGAAGGGATCATCCGTACGATCTGATCATTAAAATAATCTTCCTGCAACTGAATGAGTTCACGGGTCAGTTTGCCGTTCACCACACCCCGGTCGAAAGGCCGCCCTTCCACATAGAGTTCATAGAGGCCGGACTTACTTTTCCGGAACCAGTTATTTTTCAGGGTATAAAACCCGGGGCCGGATTCAGTGCGCTGCCAGCTTAATGCTGATTTGTTTTTGATATGCGGCGGATCCGTTTTGGAAACGATCAGCAGGTAGACGATGCCCGAAATAAGGACCAGTCCGGTAACGCCAAATATCCAGGCCAGAGCCCGCAGTATTTTTTTTCTTTTAGGCATTTCTTATTTTTTCTATAAAATCATCCCTGCCGGTCACGGCGATGGATGTAATCAGGCCGCTGATTGCGGTCCCGAGAATCCCGTGGAGATTCAGGTACTGACCCGTCAGGAATAAATTCGGAATCCGGGTTTTCGGGGAAACCAGGTTGCCCAGGGGATTTTGATAATCCTTCACAGATCCGTACAGGTTCCCGTCATCACTGCCGAGATAGTCCCGGAATGTGAGTGGCGTGGAGGTATAAGTGCGGAGGATGGAATTTCTTAATCCCGGAAATTTTTCCTCCACCCGGTTCAGCAGTTGCTCAGCCTTTTGATGTTTGAATGCTTCATAAGCTTCACCCCGGATTTGTTTTGAAGAAACCGTATTGAAACTGGAGGCCCATGGCCGCACTTCCTCGTAACGCATATATGCAAAAATAGTCATCCCCGTGGCATATTCATTTTTTGCTCCGGGCGACAGATAGACTGCATATCCAAGGGGCCAGTCCTTTTCAGTATACCCCTCCATCTCCCAGACTTTCCCCGTTTTATGATAATAATAATTGTGTTTGAAATAAGGGACACGATCCTTTTTAAAAACAATATTTAAGATGAAGGATGAAACCGTTGTCCGCATCGTTTCCATACGCTTTCGCGTAACCGGACGGATCAGGGATGAATCCGTCATCCGGTAAGTATTGGCCGGGCTTGTATTGGAAACAAATAAATCAGCCTGAACCGAAGATCCGTCACTCAGTATCGCGCTCCGTACGCGGGTTCCTTCCATAACCAGCTTTTTGACTTCCCGGTTTTTGATGATCATCCCACCGGCTGCCCGGATATTTTGTACCAGGATATTTGCAATCTGCGAACCGCCATCCAGCACCCGCCAGGCGCTCTCCATATAACTGTTTACCGTAAGCGCATGAATGTATAATGGCGTTTCCTCACCGGAACCTGCATAGAGCATATTATTACCAGCCAGCACGGCACGTAGTTTTTCATCCCGCGTAATGGATTCAATGAATTTTTTGGCAGAAACCACCATGGCTTCCTCCTTTTTTTCAACACTTCCTTCCACACGCAGGCGGTAAAGCGGAAACCGGTCGCATATGTCCCGGATGGTAAGAAGGTATTGGCGGATACCCTTTTCTTCCAGCGGAAATTCACGGATCATTTCCTGTTCAAAAGCCTGATAACCCTGCATGATCCGGTATTCCTTCTCATCGCCTTCCAGCAGGATCCGGTCAAAAGCAGGATCCATTTTTTCCAGGCGGAGCCGGTCCATGAGGCCCAACCACTTGAAGATCTGGTAAAGGTTTTGTCCCGGATCCAATCCGCCGATATAATGCACGCCTGAATCAAAGATCACTTTATCACGAACATAAATCTGTAAACTGCCCCCGGGCTGTTTGTTTTTTTCCACCATGCATACCTGGTATCCTTCTTTCGAAAGTATATTGCCGCAGACCAGTCCGCCCATACCGGTTCCGACGATCAGTACGTCAAACTTTTTCATAGGATTTTACGGGGTGGGTGATTACAAAAACTACGTTTGAATTATGGGACGAAGGATCCAGCGTTCTGCATTCCATATGATGACGCCGGGCGAGGTTGCGGATGGTTTCTCCGGAAAAAAAATGCAGGGCCTGCCCGGCGGTTTTATTGAATTTGAAAAACTTTGTAGAAAAAAATTCTGTCATACGGGTAGCTTCGTGTCTTTTTTGTAAATCCCGGTCGCCGTCCCGGATGAGCAATACCCCTCCCGGGCAAATGGACTCCATACATTTCCGGACCATTCCTTCCTGTTCTGCCGGCTGCAGGTAATGTAGTACATCAGAAAGAATAATGGCATCGGCCCTACCCGGTCCGATCTGATTGATATCAGCATGTATGAATTGAATCCGGGCATTCCGGCTGAAACAGTGACTGGCCACTGCAATTTTTTCTTCGTCATAATCATACCCCAGGATCTGCCTGCCGGGCGCAGCAAAATGCAGCATATAACTCATAAACCCGTATCCGCAGCCCATATCCAGCACAAGGCCCTGCCTGGGAATTAATTCATGAAATAAGAGGTAATCCTTTTCCAGCCGGATCTTTACGCGCAGGTACCATTCCAGCACCGGACCTTTATAAATATAGTTGTAAATAAGCAACTCCCTGAAATAAGGCGGTTGTTCCGTTTCCTCTTTCAGTTTTGCATACTGCTGCCTGAAATATTTTCCCAGTAATCTGGCTCTTTCTGTGTAATCCACCCCAAATAAAAGATCGCCTGGTTTGATCCTTGGAAGGAATTTGATGGTGATATGACCGTCTTTCAGTAAAAAATCTCCCTTGGACATTGTATACCCTGTGCCGTGAATCAGCACGGGCAGTATATCCAGTTCCAGCTTTTCAGCAATATAAAAAGCCCCCTTATGAAATCTCCGGATCTGCTCGTCCGGCGACCGGGTTCCTTCCGGAAAAACTGCTATGGAATAACCGGCTTGTACCTGTTTTTCAAGGTAATCCAGGCTGTTTTCAATACCCCGGGCTACCGGGTAATAACCGGCGATCCTCACAAGCCTGCCGAATACCGGAGAATTCCAGACCCAGTTATTGGTGAGCAGCACCACTTTGGGATGCAGCATGGTCATGATCAGGATATCCAGGAATGACTGGTGATTGGCAATGAACACGGCGGGTTTTGAAAAATCTTCCTGCTGCGGATTGATGATTTTCTTTTTCACATTGCCCATGATATAAATAACAGACCAGGTATAGGCAGAAATCATGCGGTGATATAAATGGCGGGCCCGCGATTTCGGGAAGGGATTCCACTTCACGAGAATAAATCCGAATCCGGTTACCAGCAGACTGCCCAGTGCAAAATAACCCAGTGAAAAAACAGACTTGAATAACCCAACAGCTGTAAGTGGAAACAGACCTTTCTGAACCCGGTTACGTATTAAAAAATTAAAGAAAAAGGGGATCAGCACCTGCGCAATCAATACCACGCTTAAAATTCCGGTAATGGAAATAAGCGCAATGGACCGCAATGCCGGGTGCCTGGCAAATATTAATACGCCCAGTCCGGCCAGGGTGGTAATCGCAGAAAGCACAATGGAAGACTTATAGCTGGACAGATTTTTTTTACCCGTTTTATATTCCTGCAACAGGCCATCCATTATAAACAGGCTGTAATCATCACCCAGTCCGAAAATGAGGGCGGACAAAATAATATTAACAATATTGAATTGCAGGCCTGCCAATCCCATGATGCCCAGGATCCATATAAAGGCAATAACCATGGGAACAAATGAAACCAGGGCCAGTTCAATCCTTC
>DHWT01000162.1:0-2161 GCA_002413325.1 Chitinophagaceae bacterium UBA5175
CCATATTTTTTCGTAGCCACATAAGTTGCATCATAGGTCTGCCAGCCTCCGATACCGAGCTGGATGCCGACATAATGCGTATTCTGCTGCAGGTAATTATATAAGGCGGCCACTTTGGCGCGAGGATCGGTCAGGTCCTTCGTTAATTCGTGCACTTTTTGTTTTGTCTCCTCCGGAAGAATATCCCTTCCTTTCTGAAGACTTCCATAAAACCGCGCGTAATCATTCCAGGTGCTCATGTTTCCCTTGTAGCCGCCCATTTCGACATCACTGAGCCCGATCATCAGATAAGGCGCATAGGTCACGAAATCCGTATAAGGTGTTTCCTCAAAAGCCGGAAGATTGCGAATCTCCCAGGTATAGGTTTTTTTATTCCCTTTTTCGTCAGTAATGAGTGGCTTCAATGAGGAGTTCAGCATCTTGTACCTGATGGAATAGTCAGACGGTGCCGTAATGCTGTAAATGCTTGTTTCAACAGAATGCCTGAAAGATCCCTGCGGAAACCAGTCATGAATATGAATCAATTCGGTTATTTCATCTTCTTCTTCAAAATCAACCGTATAGGGATAGTTATGAGAATAGAAACTTCCCACTTTAACACGTTCATCCGTTACAAAAGATGATCCGTCGAATGCAGGCTGGTCTTCCATGTCTTTTTTCTTAAAATGCCTCAATTCTTTTCCCGCCGCGTCATAGAGGTAGGCATTGACATTATTGATCATTACAGATTTATTATTGTAATAATGGGTTCTGTAAGTTGCATAACGCTCCCCTCTTTCATTCAGAATGGTATAAACATGCCGTTCGTGAGAAACCGCTTCACCGGTTGATTTAATCTCGTAGGATATGTCCTCCAGCCGGATCACCATATTGGCATTTTCTTTTAATGAATCCGGAATGGATGACGCCGGGAATTTCTGGCTGTTGCCAGTGAACATTGCCAGGCAGAGGAGAACCGCAAGAAGTAATCTTAGTATAGAATGATCAGGTTTTAGGATAAATTTGCAGGTTATACAGGACTTCGCCGGAAGTCTTAAGCGCACGACGCTCATCGTTTTGGTGTTTGGGGTTGATAACGTTCTAAAAATATAAAAATTATTCTAACGAAACACAGTTATCATCCATGAACCTCTCAGAAAAAACCCGGTTCATCAAATCACTGGCTGCCCAGGCAGGTTTTGATTATTGCGGAATCGCTGCAGCACGTCCCTTGGATGATGATGCGCGCAGGCTTGAAAACTGGCTGCAGCAGGGCAAACAGGGCCAGATGCATTATATGGAAAACTATTTCGACCTAAGGGTAAACCCTTATAAACTGGTACCCGGTGCGAAATCTGTTATCTGCTTCCTGATCAATTATTTTCCCGCGGCGGATCAGGAAAAAGATATTCCGAAAATTTCCAAATACGCTTTCGGAAAAGATTATCACGGGGTCATCCGGCCAAAACTTCAGGAGATCCTGGTGCGCATGAAAGAAAAGTTCGGCGATTTCCAGGGCCGCGGATTTGTTGACAGCGCCCCGGTACTGGAAAGATCCTGGGCGGTACTCAGCGGACTGGGATGGGTTGGAAAAAACGGAAACCTGATTCATAAAAAATCCGGTTCCTTTTTTTTCATCGCCACCCTGATCGTTGACCTCGAACTTGAATATGACGCACCGGCCGCCTACGATTATTGCGGCACCTGCACCCGCTGTATTGATGCCTGCCCCACAGAGGCCATTGAACCCGGTAAAGTGGTGGATGGAAGCAGGTGTATTTCTTATTTCACCATCGAATTAAAGGACCTGCTCATTCCCGGCGGGATGAAGAACAGATTCGACAACTGGATCTTCGGCTGCGATATTTGCCAGGATGTCTGCCCCTGGAACCGCTTCTCCACACCTACCCGGGAGCAAGCCTTCACCCCGATCTATGAAGTTCTCCATTACAAAGTGAATGACTGGGAAGAACTGACCGAAGATGGATTCAGGAAAATATTTGCTGATTCCCCCCTCAAACGCGCGAAGTATCAGGGCATCCGAAGGAACCTTTTTTTTATCAGGAAGGGTTGAAGGGAGTTATGAGTTATGAATTATGAGTTATGAGTTGGGCGTTAAGCGTTCAGCGTTAGGCGTTAAGCGTTAAGCGTTCAGCATTAAGCCTTCAGCGTGGCAAGCACA
>DHWT01000162.1:2371-3146 GCA_002413325.1 Chitinophagaceae bacterium UBA5175
GCGTTAAGCGTTAAGCGTTAAGCGTTACGCGTAACCCATATCTTTGAACCATGAAGAATCCTTCATTAAGTGAACGGGATGCAAAAGTGATCTGGCATCCCTATACGCAGCACCAGAACCTGACGCTCCCCATTCCCATCGTAAAGGGTGCAGGGGCCCTGCTTTTTGACGAAGATGGAAACAGTTATATCGATGCCATCAGCAGCTGGTGGGTGAACCTGCACGGCCACGCGCATCCGTATATTGCCGAAAGAATTTACAAACAGGCCCTGGCCCTGGAACAGGTGATCTTCACCAGTTTTACCCATGAACCTGCAGTAGCACTCGCTGAAAGGCTGCTCAGCATTCTTCCGGGAAAACCGGCCAGGATTTTTTATTCTGATAATGGTTCCACTGCTGTCGAAGTCGCCCTGAAAATGGCCATCCAGTTCTGGAAAAATAAAGGCATTCCCGGCCGGAATAAGATACTGGCTTTTGAAGATGCTTATCATGGAGACACTTTCGGCGCGATGAGCGTCAGCGGCCGCGGCCTTTTCACTGATGCCTTTACAGAATTATTATTCGACGTCGTAAGTATCGAAACCCCGAAGAAGGGAAACCTGGAACGGATCCAATCCGTTATTCAATCCCATAAAGGCCGTATCGCCGCTTTCATTTACGAACCCTTGCTGCAGGCAGCCGGCGGTATGAAAATCTATGAAGCGGGACCTATGAATGAACTGCTGGATTTTGTTCATTCAGAAGAAATTCTTTGCATTGCCGACGAAGTGCTTAC
>DHWT01000162.1:3498-10912 GCA_002413325.1 Chitinophagaceae bacterium UBA5175
TGATCTGCCTCAGCAAGGGACTCACCGGCGGCACCATGGCCCTGGGCGTTACAGCCTGCAGCCAGTCCCTGTTTGAAGCCTTTCTGAGCGATGACCGGGCCAAAACATTCTTCCATGGCCATTCTTTTACGGCCAACCCCCTCGCCTGCACCGCGGGACTGGCGAGCCTGGACCTTCTGCTGGAAAAAAAATGCCGGGACCAGATCAATGCAATCCGGTTACAGCATGAGCAGTTTGTAAATACTGAATTGTCAAAAACCCATACCAACCTGTTCCGGAATATCCGGATAATGGGAACGATCCTGGCTTTTGAATTAAATACCGGTAAGGATGAATACATCAACCCCCTGGGACCGGAGATCATGCGGCTGGCCCTGGGACAGGGTATTTACCTGCGCCCGCTGGGAAACACGGTTTACCTGATGCCACCTTATTGCATCCTGCCTGACCAGCTCCGGAAAATTTACCGGTTTATCTTAAACCTTCCGGACCTGATCAGTAAAATCTAATATAGCGTTAAGCGTTGCGCGTTCAGCGTTACGCGTTACGCTTCAGATCACGGAAAACTAACGGGAACAGACACCTGCACCTGGTCCCATTCTATAACCAGGGCGGCGGGTGGCAGACTGATGGTCAGCTGTTCCACCACGGAATCCTGTTTCTTTACCGGAACTTCAGTATGCAGCACGTCCTTGTCTTTATATTTATCGTAATCAAAAGCACCCCATTGTCCGGGCTGGCTGTTCAGGATGATAGTCCAGCTTTGCTCATCCGGAATGACAAATAAAGTGTAAGTGCCCGCCTTTACCGGCTTCCCGCCAAAAGTTGCATCTTTATCGAAAGTAACCGTCGTTGCTGAATCAGCCCCGCAGCGGTACACTTTCCCATAAGGAACCAGCGAACCAAAAATAGTCCTTCCCTTTTTATAAGGCCGCCCATAACGAACCGAAATATCAGGGCCGTTGACTGACTCATGCGGACTGAGCGGTTTTTTCTCCCCGCAGGAACCCAGAAAGATCCCGGCAACCAGCGATAACCAAATCACTCTTTTCATAATTTCAGGTTTTTAAGATTTGCTGCAATAATAATAAAATCAATCCGGGGCAACCTGCAGCAACAGATCCCTTCCGTCAAAATTATTCATTCTCCCTTTAGTCTGAAGAAGATTCCAGCTCCTGGCGAAGATTCAACAGCGACTGTTCCATCCCGGGTCCCAGTTGTTTATCATAAAACATACCGGCCAGTTTATCCCAGGGATACCATTTCAAATGAAAATGCAGTGTCCATTCGAGCACTATCTGTCCATTCATATCGGTCAAAATAAAATCACCGTCAAAACTCCTTTTCTCATGCTGCCAGCGCGTGATGACCGTGTCCGGACCGGCTTTCAGTAATTCGACCGAAACAGAGGGTCTGGTGATATGACCGGAATCGTCCATGCCTGTTGCATTATCTGGACGATTCTGTGCAAACGCATCATAGAGAAAACGATTCCAGCTTTTCCATTCCCTCAGGTCGGCAATTTTTTTCCGGACCGCTGCTTTGGGCCTGTTGATTTGCACCACCCGGGTCACCGAAATATCGGAAGGGAATAAAGCAAATAAAAAAAGAATGACGAGCGAAAAAATAACCAGGCTGGCGAAGATCAGTTTCAAAAGAAATGATTTATTCAGGTACTATTCCCATTTAAAAGTCTTGATCGCTGCCGCATAGATAACCACGCCCCAAATTAAAAGGATGCCGATCTGTTTGCCGCAGTCCATCAGGGAAGCCCCTTCGAATGCTACATTGCGGAAAGCATCGTTCAATTGCTTCAAGGGCAGGACTTCACAAAAACCCCGCAGCCATTTGGGGAACACGTCGGTTCGGAAAAAAGTACCGCCCAGTAAAAACTGGGGCAGGGTAAAAATATTGGCAAAGGGCGGAATAGAACTTTCACTTTTCGACACGCTGCTGATGATAAATCCAAATCCCATAAAAACCACGAGTCCCAGGAAACTGAGCGCGAGCATTTCCATGAAAGTGAAAAATCCGTTGATCAGTGTGAAATGGAAGAAAAAATGCCCGGCCAGGATGATCACAACAGAAGTCATCAGTTGAAAGCTTACCCGGCTCAGTGCTTCGCCGAAAACAATATTTTTCCGGTTGATGGGCGTGGCATAAAACCGTTTCAGCACGAGGGTCTGCCGCAGGTTAAAAAAAACGAAAGCAACCCCAAAAACAGCTGCGCTCAAAAGGGAAAAGCCCAACATGCCCGGTAAAATAAAATCGATCATAGTATATTCCCTGCCCGGCAGTATGGGCAATTCCTGTACGCTGATTATTTTAAACTGGTCGGGAATTTTCCTGTCTTCAATGATCTGGATTGTCTGCGCCAGGGTCATCCGCAGGATCGGGTATTTGTCAGCTGAAGCGGAAGACGTCTGCGTTTTGATTTTATACTGGGTAAATCCTGCCGGGGACAGGGATGAATCCACCGAAACAATGGCGGCAATATTTCCTTTCAGCAGTTCCTTTTGCATATATACGCTGTCTTTCTGCAAAAGAACCGCGTCATTTTTATTCTTTTCGATTTTTACAAAGCCCGATGCCTGCAGGGTCCGGATTACATAGTTTGCCGAATCGGCCGGGTCTCTCAGGGCAATGGTAACCGAAGTGCCGCCTCCTCCGATAAAACCGAAAACCAAAATAAAAACCAGGGGGAACCCAAGGCTGAATATAACTGCCGAGGGACTTCTGAGAATGGCCCGTAAACTGGCCCTTGAAATGGCCAGCATGGCCCGGAACTGACTATAAGGTAGTTGGTTCATAGCTCTTTTGTTTGGGACTAGGGAATCAGGCTGAATTCTAAAGGCAGCCTGGTCTGGGGTGTGCCGGCCATGGATTGATAATCGGACATCATCTGATACCAGCGGGCACCCTGCTCTCCCAGGTCCTCCCGGATGGTTTTCGCTTTTACTGACTCTGTATAACTGTTCAGCAGCAGGTCCAGCCAGTTTTCAGGTTCGGGATATTCGCGCAGGCGGTAGGTTTTCAGTTTTGCCAAACGGGCGGCACAATCCAATGCATCCTGCACGCCCCCGATCCGGTCGATCAAGCCAAGCTGCAGGGCTTTTTGCCCGCTCCAGATCCTGCCCTGGCCGATACTGTCGATATATTCCCTGCTGGTATGCCTGCCATCCGCCACCCGGGACGTGAAATCATGGTAGATACTGTCCACATCATTCTGCATAAACTTTTTCTGCAAATCCGTCAGGGGCTGGTACATGGTAACAGCATCCGGCTGTTTGGCGGTATGCACCCCGTCGAATGTAACACCCAGTTTATTCCTGAAAAAAGTCTGTGTATTGAATAGCATGCTGAACACGCCGATCGAACCGGTAATGGTCATCGGATCGGCAAAAATACTGTCGGCATTGCAGGATACATAATAACCGCCGGAGGCAGAAACATCCCCGAAGCTGATAACCACCGGTTTTTCTTTCTTTGCCAGGGTGAGTTCCCTCCAGAGGTTTTCACTCACCAGCGCCGATCCACCGCCGGAATTGATCCGCAGCACAATGGCCCGGGTATCCTGATCCAGCCTGGCCTTTCGGATCAGCTGCCGGTATGCTTCCTGGCCGATTTCATTCCGGCTTTCTTTTCCGCCTGTAATGGTTCCTTCTGCATAGATCAATGCGATCCGGTCCTTCCCGGAGCCTTTGAATTTCGTTTTGACGGCTTCAAAATATTTTCCGAGTGGAACAAAATTGATCTGCGTAACAGACTCCGATTTTATTTTTCCGGCTATTTCCTCCAGCACCTGGTCATTATATTTCAGGCCATCCACGAGCTTGTATTTCACCGCGTCGCCGGCCGTCTGTACCAGTTGCTCATCCACACAACGCCTGAGCAGTGAACTGTCCTGATTCCGGGCCCTGGCCGACTGATCCAGGATATGATTGAAAATGTCGCCCAGGATTTCAGTCAGCTGCAAACGGTTGGCGTCACTCATCTTATCGGCACGCAGGGGTTCGGTGGCGCTTTTGAATTTCCCTGCATAAAAAATTTCAGGCTGGATTTCGAGCTTATCCAGGCTTCCTTTTAAATAAGGCGAACTGGAGGTCAGCCCCTTCCATTCCACGCCTCCTTTGGGATTGCAATAAATTTTATCAGCGATACTGGCTGCATAATAGGCTTTGAGGGGAATGACGTCGCCATAGGCAAAAATAAATTTGCCGGATTTTTTAAAATCAAGAAGCGCATTCCGGATTTCTTCTGTTGTTCCCAGCCCGTTTCCGTTTGCATTCGCCTTGATATAGATGCCCCGGATGGCACTGTCTGTTTTGGCATACCGGATCATCCGGATCACATCATATACGCCCGGGGTGTTGTACCGGGTATCGCTGAAAGCAGCCAATGGATCATTTGCCGCTTTTTCGGCAAAGGAGGTGCCCAGGTCCAATACCAGGACTGCCCTTGATCCGATTTCTTCCTCCGGATTCCTTGCAAAACTGCTGACATACCCAGCTACAAAAAAGAAGAAGACCACTACAAATACGACCAGGGCAAGAAAACTTGCCAAAAATATTTTTAAAAAGCTGCGCATGCGCTTTCTGTTTTGATGATTTTAAAATTAAAGATATTTGAACAGGATAAAACAACTCATCCATGAACAAAACTTATCTGCTGACGGGTGGTAACGAGGGCGACAGGTACCTTCATATGCAGCAGGCACGGGCAAATATAGAACATATTTGTGGTCGGCTTTTACAAGTTTCTTCCCTCTATGAAACCGCACCCTGGGGTAAAACGGACCAGGCCGATTTTCTCAACCAGGTCCTGCTGGTGGAAACCCCGATGGATCCTAAAGAATTATTAAAAGCTATTCTGGCCATTGAAGAAAAAGGGGGAAGAAAGAGAACCGTGAAGAATGCTCCCCGTACCATCGATATTGATATCCTTTTTTATAACCACCTGGTTTTAGACGAACCCGGACTGTCCATACCGCACCCACGCATTGCCGACCGGCGCTTCGTCCTGGAGCCCTTACATGAAATTTCACCGGATTTTGTACACCCGGTTCTCGGGAAAACCATCCACCGGCTGCTGCTGGAATGTAAGGATCAATTAGCGGTAAAAAAAATCGGATGAGTCGTGTATAACAGCAGGGGATTCCGGATATTTACAGTTCATGAATTATCATTTTATTGCGGTGGAAGGAAATATCGGTGCAGGAAAAACCACGCTTGCCCATCTGCTGGCCCGGCATTTCAATTCCCGCCTGATCCTGGAGGCGTTCGCCGAAAATCCCTTTCTCCCCAAATTCTATGAGAATCCAAAGCAATACGCTTTCCCGCTGGAGCTTTTTTTTATGGCGGAACGTTATAAACAACTGAAGGAACTGGTTCACACCAAGGATCTTTTCCGGAGCGTAACCATTTCCGATTATGTGTTTTCCAAATGCCTGCTTTTTGCCAAGGTCAATCTGCCGGATGAAGAATTTCATCTGTACCAGAAACTCTTCGATATCATTTACCAGCAACTGGTGCAGCCCGACCTGCTCATCTACCTGCACGCACCGGTGCAGCAGCTTCAGAAAAATATCCGGAAAAGAAACCGTTCCTATGAGCAGTCCATCCCCGACGATTACCTGTTTAACCTGCAGGAAACCTATACCAGTTATATACGCCAGCATGGAATCAAAACACTTTTTATTGATGCAGCCAACGCCGATTTTCTCGGAAACGAAAAACATTTCCAGGTCATCCTCGATGCCCTGGAAAAAGAATATGAGTCGGGCCAGCATTATTTCACGTTACCCTGATCCGGCTTTTTAATTTTGATTTTGCATGACAAAGGATCAAACTTCCCATTCCCCCACCGAAGCTTTGCGGATCCCTGAATTCAGAAACCTGGTCATCGCCCGTTTTATATTTATCATGGGCCTGCGTATGATGAGCACCCTGGTCGGCTGGTGGATTTACAACCTGACCAATGCCCCGATTGCCATCGGCATCGTAGGACTTTCAGAGTTTATACCCGCTTTCTCCCTGGCCCTTTATGCCGGTCACGTAATCGACATCAGTGAAAAACGGAAACTCATGCTCACCGGCGTCAGTCTCTATGGCCTGGCCGCCCTGCTCCTGTTAATCCTATCCGCTTCCATGGGCCGGGCCGGTCTGACCCCGCACCGGGTAGCCGGTTGCATTTACCTGATCATATTCGGAACAGGCATTATCCGTTCATTTACCGGCCCGATTTTCAATGTGATGCTGGCCCAGATTGTACCGAAAAATAAATTGCAGAATGCCATCACCTGGAATACCGGCGTTTTTCTTTCAGCTTCCATTATGGGCCATGCGCTGGGAGGTTTCCTGATTGCAGGACTGGGTAATACCGGCACCCTGACCGTGGTCGTGATCCTCGTGTTTTCGGCCCTGATGGTGTGTACCACTTTAAAGCGCATACCCCCTTTGAATGAACGGGGTGAGAAAAAAACCTGGGACAGCGTGAAAGAAGGACTGTCTTTTGTATTCCGTACCAGGGAATTACTCGCGGCTGTTTCACTGGACCTGTTTGCCGTCCTGTTCGGGGGAGCCGTAGCGCTGATCCCGGTTTATGCCCGGGATATATTGAATGTAGGTGCCCGGGGTTTTGGATTTCTGAATGGCGCTTCCGACATGGGTTCCATATGTGTTGTGCTGCTGCTCACGATTTTCCCGCTCAAAAGAAAACAGGGCAGAAAACTCCTGATGGCCGTTGCCGGATTTGGTACCTGTATCATCATTTTTGGACTGTCGAAATTATTCTGGCTGTCATTCAGCGTCCTGTTGCTTAGTGGCGTCATGGACGGCATCAGCGTGGTCACCCGCGGAACGATCATGCAATTAAAAACACCCGACCATATGCGCGGCCGGGTGCTGAGTGTGAACTCCATGTTCATCAATTCCAGCAATGAACTCGGCCAGTTTGAAAGTGGCATCATGGCCCGCCTGCTGGGCGTTGTCCCATCCGTGGTTTTTGGCGGCTGCATGACCTGGCTGGTGGTCCTGGCCACCTGGTTCAAAGCCCCCGCATTAAGAAAAATGGAATATTAGAATTCGGTAACTTTAAAAAAACTTCCAGGTATGAACCGCAGATCTTTTGTTAAAAATGCCGGTTTCAGTTTCGGGGCCGTTCCACTCTTACGTAACAACTGGCTGACCGGGTTTATGCAGGACAATCCCTATAAAATGAAATTACTGCGCAACGATGTTGGCATATTCACAGAAAAAGGCGGCACCATCGCGTATTATCTGTCAAAGAAAAATATTGCCGTTGTGGACGCGGAATTCCCGGAACAATCCAAACACCTGATAGACGCTTTACAAAAAGATCCGGGCAAACCCTTCGAGATCCTCATCAATACCCACCATCACGGCGATCATACCTC
>DHWT01000162.1:11171-11382 GCA_002413325.1 Chitinophagaceae bacterium UBA5175
GGCAATATTTCTTTCAAGGGAATCGTGAACCATGTGGCCGCGCACAGCAATTCCCTGCTGAACCAGCAAAAGGTTGCCAAAGAACAAAACAAGGAAGATGTTCAGCTCTACCCGGATATAACTTATGGCGATACCTGGGAGTACAAAAAAATGAAAGAGCCTATCAGGACCTACTACTGGGGACCAGCGCATACCAATGGCGACAGTGTTA
>DHWT01000273.1:0-2713 GCA_002413325.1 Chitinophagaceae bacterium UBA5175
GCATACCAGGGGTATTCCCATTTATCGGGCATCGAAATGATATCTTCATTCAGCATATGGTACCACTCTGAGTTCCGGGAACTTTTATACCCGGTATGCAGGGGGTTCGAATTGTGTTCGTCCAGCCAGTTGTCCCCGTCGAAGAAGAAGTACTGCTTACTCCAGAGCATGCCCGCCAGGGCCTGCCGCATTACACTGGCCTGGTCTGCCGTTGCTGTTGAAGGAGTGACGGAATTATAAAATTCATCGGCTTCCTTCAGCCTGTCGGTAAAAACCTGGTCAAAGGCTTTTCCGAAGGGACTGCTGTTTCGTTCCGGGGAATTTTTTGTAAGGCGCAGACGGATAACTGAAGTCTGACCGGCACCGATTTCCAATTGAAACTGTGCAGATGCCTTGGTGCCCACTTTTTCGGGATTCACTGCTGCCTGTTTACCGGACACTACAAATTCGTTTATGCCATCCTTCACATGCGGGCTTTCATTCCTGGATCCGGGAAAAAGTTTTTCGTGGTTGGTTTCATTTTCAGTAAACAGCAGCGGCACATCGCCATCGCAGGATAAAATAAATTCACCCAGCTTCGAATGGTTAGCCTTCAGTGCGGTTACCCCGGCTTCTGTCTGAATCTGGCGGAGGACTGGTTTCTCTGAGGCCCGGTTGGATTCAGCGATCCAGGATGACCAGTCGTTCCGGAACCAGAGTGTAGGCAGGAGCTGCAGTTTAGACGCTTCAGGTCCCCGGTTGATGGCCGTTATCTTTACGAGGATGTCTTCAGGACCGGATTTGGCGTATTCTATGAATACGTCAAAATAGCGGTTTTCATTGAATACACCCGTATCGAGCAGTTCATATTCCATTTCCTCGCGTGAACGATGGCTGTTCGTTTGAACCAGGTCACTGTAAGGATAGGCTGCCTGCGGATATTTGTACAGCGTTTTCATGTACGAGTGTGTCGGGGTACTGTCGAGGTAGAAATAATACTCCTTCACATCTTCTCCGTGATTGGCTTCGCTGTTCGTCAATCCGAAATAACGTTCCTTGAGAATGGGATCTTTGCCATTCCAGAGCGCCAGGGCAAAACAGAGGCGTTGTTTATCATCGGAAATACCGCCGATACCGTCCTCACCCCAGCGGTAGGCACGTGAGCGGGCATGATCGTGGGTGAAGAAATTCCAGGCGTCGCCATTTTCGCTATAGTCTTCCCGGACGGTGCCCCACTGCCTTTCACTCAGGTAAGGCCCCCATTTCTTCCATGGTATTTTAATTTCCTTAGCCTGTTGAAGTCTCATTTTTTCGGGGTTCATAACATACCTCCTGTTTATTTATTTTGTAAGTATTCCCTTTGATTGGAGATGGCCGGAAGGCAATATGCTCCCGGTCTGATTATTCAAAATTAATCAGGATAACAGGCAGGAAATATGAACTTCATCATTGGGACTATTGATATTAATCAGCCCTGAAATATCGTATTACCAGAAAATCCACCCACGGATTTTTAACCGATCTTCTCAGTGTATTTTGTTTCCTCCTCCGCTTTCTTTTCAGGCAGAACCTGCCTGCGGCTTTGGCCGACAACCTTTTCCTTACTGAATTTCAAGGCATCGTCCAATGAACTGTGGGAGAACAGGTGCATGGTCTGCGCAACGGCAGCACTCCAGCCGGTCTGATGGCTCGCGCCGACACCGGTTCCGGTTTCCCCGTGAAAATATTCGTAGAACAGGACATAATCGCGCCAGTACGGATCCTCCTGGAATATCCGGGAATTTCCATACACGGGCCTGTGACCGGTTTCGTCTCGCAGGAAAATACCGGAAAGCCTGTGTGATATTTCTTCGGCAACCTGCCAGAGATTCATTTTTTTCCCTGAGCCGGTTGGGCATTCAACCTGAAATGCATCACCATAATACATGTAATAATTAAACAGCGCCCGTATGATGATCATGTTAACCGGCATCCATACCGGTCCGCGCCAGTTGGAATTTCCGCCAAACATATCCGTATCGGATTCCCCGGGTAAATAAGGTACCCTATACTCCTGTTCCCCATCGCGGAATATGTATGGATGTTCACCATGTATCCGGGAAAGGGCCCGGATACCGTGGGGGCTCAGGAATTCATCCTCATCCAGCATAACGTTCAACACCCGGCGAAGATTTTTCTCATTCAGCACCGAGGTCAGGAATCTTCCACCGTACCCGGGCTTAACAGGATCCTGGATAAAAACCGTTAACTCCGGCCGGGATGAAAGGAATTTGCGTATCTGTTGTTGTACCTGCGGATATTGCTGCATGCTTTTCTCTTCAAAAACGGTAACCGCACATAAAGGAAGCAGTCCCACCATGGAACGTACTTTCAACCGCTGGCCTTTCCCCCCGGGCAGACGGAGTACATCGTAAAAAAATCCGTCGGGTTCGTCCCACATACCATTCATTCCGTCCGTTCCAACCATAGAAGAAGCAATCCATAAAAAATGTTCCATCAATTTCAGGGTGATGCTGGCATAAGCAGGTTTTGTCTGTGCCAGCTGACTGCCGATTTCAATCATGTTCTGACAAAAAAGCAACATCCAGGCCGTGCCGTCCGCCTGTTCCAGGTGCCCGCCGGTCGGCAACGGCGCACTGCGGTCAAATACGCCGATATTGTCCAGTCCCAGGAAACCGCCTTCAAAAACATTTTTATTATCCCGGTCTTTCCGGTTCACCCACCAGTTGAAATT
>DHWT01000273.1:2957-3711 GCA_002413325.1 Chitinophagaceae bacterium UBA5175
GGTTCACCCACCAGTTGAAATTCAGGAGCAGTTTATGGAAAGATCTCTCCAGCCACTCCAGGTCGCCCGTACCGTGATTTGCCTGTTCCAGATAAAAGCTGAATATGGTTGACCAGGCATGTACCGGCGGGTTGACGTCGCCGAAATTCCATTCATAAGCCGGTATCTGTCCGTTGGGGTGCTGGTATGCTGTACTCAGCATCAGTTCCAGTTGCTCCTTGCCAAATTCCTCATCAACCAGCATCAGGGAAATGACATGAAAGGCCAGGTCCCAGGCAGCAAACCAGGGATATTCCCATTTGTCCGGCATAGAAATAATATCTGCACATTCCATATGAAACCAGTGTTCATTCCGGACAGCATGGGAAGGATCCGCCTGATGTGCCCTGAGCCACTTGTTCACATCGTAATTAAAAAACTGCTTGGACCATAACAACCCTGCCAGGGCCTGACGCATCACGCGGGCGCCATCCGGCCCCAGTTTAGGCGGAATGATTCCTTCGTAGAACACATTGGCTTCTTTCAGACGTAATGAAAATATTTCATCAAAATGGGTCCCGAATAAATCGGGCTGATCACCTGTTTGTGCACTTTTCTGGTTTGTATGGGTGAGACGCAGGCGGATGGTTTTGGATTTACCTGCCTCAACCATCAGCGCATAATGAGCCGCGGCTTTCGTTCCGGTCTTCCCGGGATTTACCGCATCTGTCTGGCCAAAAACGATATAATTATGGATACCGTCTTTCACATAAGG
>DHWT01000273.1:4087-4280 GCA_002413325.1 Chitinophagaceae bacterium UBA5175
CCCAGATCAAACCGGTCTTTTCATCCAGATGAACCTGTTGGAGCCGGGGAAGGGTTGCCCCGGGTTGATCGTACCAGGTATTCCGGAACCATAGTGTCGGTAAAACCTGCAGTGCGGCATCTTCCGGCCCACGGTTAAAAATCGTAATACGGATCAGCAGGTCTTCCGGTGATTCCTTGGCATATTCCACGAA
>DHWT01000331.1:0-15890 GCA_002413325.1 Chitinophagaceae bacterium UBA5175
CGTACACATTCGCCATCACCCATACATTTTTCAGGTCAGAGATTGTGAACAACCCGGTCGCATTGTCCGTGCGGATCATCATGTTGTTGTTGACCTGTCTTTCCACGACAAATCCATTGATCGGCGACTTTACCAGGTATTCGCCGGTCATACTGCCGCCATTCAGGTTCAGTACCCGTTTTGCCTTCTCAAGAGCTGAAACCGCCTGGTTATATCCTTCCTGGGCGGTCAGCTGGTCTTTCTGGGAAGCGAGCCCGCTTTGATACATATCATTGGCCGCATCCAGGTTCTTTTTGGCAATACCCAGATTGGACTGGGCAGTCACATAATCGTTACTGTAGCCAGCCATCTCGGGACTCTTGATAACAGCCAGCACCTGACCCTGTTTTACGTAATCTCCTACCATTACTTTGATATCTGAAACCAGGCCGCTGATCACCGGGAAGATTTTAATCACATTGTCTTCATTAAAATCCACTTTCCCTGTCAGGGTCAGCGTATTCAGTACCCGTGAGATGCCTACTGTATCAATTTCAATCGTCTTTAAAAGGGAATCAGGCAGCACATATCCCTTCTTATCTTCCGCCTGGTCCGTCTTATTAGTGCAGGAAGCAAACCAGAGGGCAAAAAGGGATGCCATAAAAACAGGGATCAATCTATATTGGACTTTCATATGTTATGGAAGAGGTTAAGGTTTAAAGAATTCGGTACCTGTGTAAAAATTAATGTCTTCAAAAGCGCTCAGCCGGTTGAACTGAATATTATTGGAGGAAAGTATATTGTCTTTATAGGATGCGTAAAAATCCAGAAAATCAAGCAGGGTCAGGTTTCTTTTTTCATAATTGACCAGCACTTCGTGCAGGAGGCGGTCGAAATCCATTAGGAATTTCGGATCCAGGGTCCGGTACATTTTATCGTTGGCAAATGCCTTTTCCAGGGCATGAGAAACGTTTTCCTGTACGGTTGCTTCGGTGCTGAGTTGTAAAGCGCTGTTTGCTTCCGTAATAATTTTAGCCGTGAGAATATTGCCCTTGTTCCGGTTGAAGAAGGGCAGGTCAATGGCTGCGCCCAGGCTTGCCAGGTTATTGATATAACTGCCCTGCTGGTCATAAGCCAGTGCCAGTGTCAGGTTAGGAACGGCCAGCGATTTCTGGTAGTTGTAATTGAGTTTGCTGGCTTCCACCGTTGTCCGGACGACCTGCAGATCGGAGCGGTTTTTATAGGCGGAATCGAGCAATACCGACAGTGGATAGGCCGCCGGGTCCAGGGATTCCAGTTTTGCCGAATCCATGGCGGGTACGATGAATGTATTTTTAATCTGGAGTACCAGCCTCAGTTCGCTTTCCAGGTCGTTGATCTGGGAAACCAGGCTGTTGTATTCACCCAGCAGGCTATAGAGCTGGGCCTTGATGCGGATCACTTCCTTTTCAGCGATATACCCCTTGCCTTCCTGTTCTTCAAAAGCCTTAACCACCTGTTGCAGGGATTTTATTTCTTCATCATAAACGGATGCTGAACGCAGGAGAAAATGAATATTGTAAAAATCAGTGCGCAGGGAGTATTTCAGGGTGCGCACCAGGTCGTAGAACTGGTATTCTGCCAGGCGCGTGTTGGCTTCCGCAATTTTGACCTGCTTGTTCCTTTGGCCGGCCAGATAAACCAGTTGGGAGAGCTGGGCCGTCAGTTCTCCACCACTGGTGCCCGGTCCCACCGGAAAGAATTTTTTTGTCTCTGTATTGTAGAGACTGTAAAAAACCGAAAGGTTTGGGTTGGGATAGAGTTTTGCCTGTATTTCCTGGGCCTTCTGAGCCTGGATATTATATTTCTGAGCCAGCAGTATATAATTGCCATTAATAAATAAGCGTTCAGCGCTGTCCAGGTTAATATGCAGGGAATCTGCATGTACCTGGCCGCTTACCCCGTTGATCCACAGGGTGCAAAATAAGAGGACGTAAGGTTTTAGCAACATGACGAATTTAAATGGAGGCGCAGCCTGATTTTCTGTTTATTGAACGGTAGCATTTAAACGGAAACCCATTCCGTGTATTGTTTCAATGTGAATGGAAGGATCTGCTTTGAAGTATTTCCGGAGTTTGGTGATAAAAACATCCATACTCCGACCCAAAAAGTAATCGTCTTTACCCCAAACATGCAGCAGTACTTCTTCCCTTTTAAGGATCCGGTTGGGGTGTTCACATAAGAATAAAAGCAGTTCAGCTTCTTTCTGGGTCATATTGTATTCGGTTCCTTCCAGACTTAATTTGAGGTCGTTGAAAGAAAATCTCATTTTCCCGATCTGGAAATGCAAATCTTTTTCGGAATGCATTTTTTTTGTCCTTCGCAAAAATACATCGATGCGTAAAAGCAGTTCCTGCATGCTGAAGGGCTTCACGATATAATCATCTGCGCCGCACTCAAATCCATGGATCCGGTCCTCTTCCAGGGACTTGGCTGTAATCAGGAGGATGGGTATCCGGTCCGTTTGCTGGCGGATCTTTTTTGCCACTTCAAATCCGTCTTTATTGGGCATCATGACATCCAGCAGGCAGATGTCAAAATTTTCCTTGCTGAACTTGTCAATCGCGGCCTGTCCGTCTGCGCAGAGAACCACGTCGTAACCGGCATCTGCGAGATTATCCTTAATAACATAACCCAGAGAGAGGTCGTCTTCAGCCAATAATACTTTTGCTTTAGTTGACATTTGAATATTGCTTGATTTTATTAAAACCTACAAAGGAATGAGAATACGGAATTCCGTTCCGATTCCCGGTAAACTGTTAACGCGGATTTTTCCGTCATGGCCGTCGATGATCCGCTTCACAAAGTTAAGGCCCAATCCGAAGCCTTTCACATCGTGTACATTTCCTGTCGGGACCCGGTAGAATTTTTTGAAAATATTCTTAAGGTATTTTTTTTCAATCCCGATGCCATTATCTTTTATAGATATGAAATAGTCTGACTCATCCTTTCCCGTTTCAACAATAATATGGGGTAAATAGGAATATTTCAGGGCATTTTCCAGGATATTGATGATGGCCAGTTCGAGGTGGCTTTCGTCGGCATGAATTTTCGTTTCATAGTTATCCACTTTTAATTCCACCTGTGCCTGTTTCTGTTCAATCAGAGGCTGGAGTTTATTCAGGGCCTGTTCGATCAATACGGCGGGTTTCACCAGTTCTTTATCAATCGGGAATTTTTTAACTTCTGCAGACGCGGATTTCAGCAGTTTTTCAACCTGGTTTTGCAGGTGGGTCGTTTGATTCTGAATGATGGATGCATACCTTTTTAGTCTCTCCGGTTTCTGGCTGATATCATGCTGGGCAAGCACATCGGATGCAATTTTTATTACAGCCAGCGGGGTCTTGAATTCATGAGTGAAATTATTGACGAAATCCTTCTGTACTTCGGCCAGGAATTTTTGCCGGTAGAAATAAAACAGGCTGATGGCCAGCCCGATCAGGGCCAGGAACAGAGCCACGCTGCTGATGATCCAGAAATTCATCTCTCCCAGGATATACTCGGACCGGTGCGGGAAATACAGGAGTATATGGTCGTAATCGGGGGAATATACCGGCAATCCGCTGGCTGTTGTTATAGTGAACCCGGAAGCGGCTGTCGGGATATATTCTTCGTAAATATATTTCTTAAAGGTACTGCTATAAGCGCCCAGCTTCACATCGGTCAACACATCAAAATCGGCGAATTCCTTCCGGATATAATGAGTCAGTGAATCCTGTTCGGGGATGGTGTCCGCCTTGAATACATAATAGTCATCTGCCGGATTATGTATGAGCTGCTCCAGGCTAATGGCCGGATTGTCGTTCATGGACAGGTCTTCAAAGACCCCACGGAGACTTTTGACCACATTGGTATTGAACTGTTTTTGCTCAAAGGAATAAACCTTTGTGAGCCAGTATAACTGTACAATCACGATGAGCCCGATCAGCAATGTGGCCGACAGAACCAACCATTTCAACATGGAAGAACGCATGGAAGGTAAAATTTCAAAACGCAAAATTGGGCTCATTTCTGTCCTACAAAATTACAAAAATGGTTAAGCAGCAGTTAAAGAATTGAATTTCAATATAAAATGCCGGAATCACTACTGTGGATTTTAGGTGATCGCTGCGGGTTTTTTGTACATTAGCGATACAAAAACTGCTTTTATATGAAAAAAATGTTCTTTGCTTTTATTCTTATGCTCGGCTTCAGTGCTTACTCAAATGCTCAGGCTACGCCGGCGCAGACCAACCCGGCCAAATCTAAAAAAACGGTGACAACCGCATCAGTCTCCAAACCGGCAACCACGGCAACGGCCACCAAACCCGTTACACCGTCAACAACTGCCAAGTCTGCAACATCGGCAGCACCTTTAAAAAAAGACGGAACACCGGATATGCGGTATAAAACGAACAAAGACGCAGCCAAAGTAGCTCCGGCCACCGTGCATACCAAAAAAGACGGCACCCCCGACAAACGGTATAAGGAAAACAAGAAATAGTAATCAAATCCATACGTTATATGAAAACAATATCCGTTTTAGCAGGTCTGATGTTTTTCTCGTTCATGGCATTTGCCGGTCCCCATAAGCCGGTACATCACCTGAATCATCTGCGTTATGATCATGGGCACAGGCCTTACCGGCCGGTGCATCACCGTGGTTATCACCGCCATTATGCTCACCGTTATGGTCATCATCCCGTTCACGGTCGCCCGGTTCATCACCCACATCATGCAGGGATGCATCACAAGGCTTAAGCCTGAGGCCTGGAACACTAAGCTTAACGTGCCGGATTTCAATGTAAGACCCCGGGTTTAAGAAAGCGGGGCCGGTGCAGATAAACGAAAACCCTCTCTGGGAATATCCGGAGAGGGTTTTCTAATAAAAGGACTTTTTTTAATCTTTATTTTTTATTCAGAGCTGGTACGACCTGCTTTTTAATGATGGGTCTGGAATCCGTATCGGCAGCGCCCAGTGGTCTTTTTTTAGCCATATCGATCAGGATCGGAGCGGCAACAAAGATGGAAGAATAGGTTCCTGTGATCACACCGATCAGCATCGCGAAGGCAAATCCCTTGGTTACTTCACCACCTACCAGGAACAGGATCAGGATGGTCAGGAAAACCGTAAGTGAGGTCATGACCGTTCTGGGCAGGGTTTCATTCACTGCCTTATTAATGATCTCTGCTTTGGTTTTACCACGCAGGGTGCGGCTGTCTTCCCGGATCCTGTCAAATACGATGACCGTATCATTCATGGAGAATCCGATTACCGTCAGGACGGCTGCGATAAAATGCTGGTCAATTTCCAGCGGGAACGGAACGACCGCCGGCAGGAACGAGAATACAGCCAATACTACCAGTACGTCGTGCAGCAGCGCAATGATGGTACCCAGGGAATAACGCCAGTCGCGGAAACGGATGAAAATATAAATGAAAATTGCTAAGAGGGCAAAGATGGTGGCTTTGACAGCTCCGGCTTTCAGGTCGTCGGAAATGGATGCGCCCACTTTCTTTGACTGCTGAATGAATTTATTTGTCTTTATGAATTCCTCCGCAGTGGTACCGGCAGGTAAAAATTTCTGAAGACCTGTAAACATTTTGCTGGCAACGGTGGAATCCGCAGCGGAACCTTCCAGGTTAACCAGGTAATCCGTCGTAATTTCAAATTGCTGGTTTGATCCGTAGGTCTTTACTTCCGGATATTTTCCAAACTGTAGGTTCAGCGCATCTTTTACTTCCTGTTCGCTCAGGGGTTTATTGAATTTGACGATATAACTTCTTCCTCCGGAAAATTCAACGCCTTTCTGAAATCCATGAAAGTAGGCAGATATGCCCATCACCAGAACCACACCGGAAATGATATATGTCACTCTGCGGTATTCGATGAATTTAAAATTGGCATGCCTGAATACCTTCTTTGAAATACCGGTGAAATATTGAAAGTGCCTGTTTTTATTGGTGTAGAAATCGGTAACCAGCCTCGATACGAGAATTCCGCAGAATAGGGAAAGGGCGATACCCAGCATTTGTGTGGTTGCAAAACCCAGTACCGGTCCAAGTCCGAAATAGGCAAGGATGGCAGCTGTAAGGAATGTGGTCACGTGAGCATCCAGTACCGGAGCAAGAGAGCGGCGGTAGCCGTCATTGACAGCCAGCTGGTAACTTTTACCTCTCGTCAGTTCTTCTTTAATTCTTTCAAAAATGATCACGTTGGTATCTACGGCCATGCCGATGGTCAATACCAGACCGGCAATACCCGGTGCTGTCAAGGTCGCATGCATGGCTCTGAGAATGCCGATTGTAAACAGCAGGTTCAGTATCAGGGCGATATTCGCAACCCAGCCGGCGGTATTATAATAAACCAGCATCAGGGTGAATATCACCAGGAATGAAATAAAGAATGCCATGGCGCCGCCTTTGACGGCCGCTTTACCCAGGGTGGGGCCGACTACCTGTTCCTGAACGATACGCGCCGGGGCATTCAGTTTGCCGCTTTTTAAAATATTGGACAGGTCCTGAGCTTCATCGATTGTTTGTGCGGAATTTTTATTCCCCATGGAAATCTGGGAATTCCCGCCGGTGATCGGACCGTTTACAAAGGGTGCTGAATAGACCACATCATCGAGTGTAATCGCGATGGGAAGTCCCACATTATCCGTCGTCATCTTGGCCCATACATCGGCACCATGTTTATTCATACTCATTTCCACAACCACGCCGCCCGTAACCGGATCATAATCCTGCCGGGCATCCGTGATTACTTCGCCTTCCAGTTTGGCTTTATCATTTCCGGGAACTGTTTTGATGGCATAGAGCTCCAGGAAAGGATATGCCTTCCCGTTATCATCCATTTGTTGTTTACCCCAGAGGAATTTCAAATTGGTAGGAAACTGGTTGCGTACCGCCGGAATGTCCAGGTAACTGTTGATCGTTGAAGTATCTTTCAACAGGGGGGAGGCCAGGGCGGCTGAATAGCGAACCTGTCCTTTGGCATCCTGCTGTGGCTGTATAAAACGCAGGATCCGCAAGGGATTCCGGTTCAGTGCGCTGGTCAGACTGTCTGCCGTAGAATCTTTTATCGCAAGGGTTGCGGAATCTTTTATTCCGTTGAGGTATTTCTGCAGGATCTTGTCAGCATTCTGCAACGCATTGGATAATTCGGAAATATTATAAACTTCCCAGAACTGCAGGTTGGCAGAGGACTGCAGGTATTTTCTTACGCGGTCCGGATCTGTGGCACCGGCCAGTTCCACGCTGATGATCCCTTTATTTTCATCCAATTGTATATTGGGCTGTGATACACCGAATTTATCAATACGTTTGGTGAGTACCTGGTAGGTTTGTTTCATCCCGGCAGAAGCCTGGTCGTGCAGGTAGCTGATTACTTCCCCGTCGGAAGACTCGAACTTCAGCTTGTTCCTGTTGGAATTGGCGAATAACGGGGCGAGTTTGACGCCCGGGTTCACTTCCCTGAAAGCCTGTGCAAAAAGATCGATATAATTGGCGCCCCCGTTGGTTAATTTTTTCTGGTCTGCCACCTGGATCGCTTTCACGAGACTGGCATCGCGGGGATTGTTGGCAAGTCCCTTGATCAGCCCTTCCAGTTCAATATCCAGGGTCACGTTGATACCGCCCTGTAAATCCAGGCCCAGCAGGAGTTCACTTTCTTTGGATTTCTGGTAAGTCGTTCCCCACCAGGTGATCTTCTGATCCTTGGTGCTGTCCAGCAGTCTCTGTAAACGTGCGCGTACCAGCAGATTCAGGCTGTCTTTATATATTATCTGGGCTTCTTTATCGCCGGGATATTTTGTTTCGGCAGCGGGGTAATTGTTTTTTACAAAACGCTCGGCCTTCTGCGTCATCGCAGATTCATGTTTATTCACAAACCAGGTAAAAGACAGTTGGTAAAGGGAAATGACAATCAATAAGCCTGCAAATATGCTAACCAGCGCTCTCATTGGTTTTCGGTTTTTTTTAAGAGCGGCAAAGATAGGTTTTCCAATTGATAACTAAAATGTTAAGACGCTGGTTAAGATGCCTTGTTTTCCTACTTTCATGCTTTGAAAAGGTAAAATCAAAATAATCAGCAGGAATTCATGATATTGAACAAGTTCAGACCGGTTTCGTACTCCCGGAAGTTAAAAGCCCTGAGCCTTCAGCTGTTGGCTTTCAGCCTGTTTTCCTGTAATAAAACGGCCGATATCAATGCCAACAAAGCCTATGTCGGACTAACCCATGTGGCTTATGGGTTCGGTCCCCTGAATGTGACCCTGGGAGTGGACAGTTTACTTTCCGTTCCCCTGTCTTTTGGTCAGACCTCCGGAAACCCTGGAAATCCCTATGATACGGCTACGGCCGGTATCCGGGACCTGGCCCTCTATGAAAACTCAGTTAAACTGATTAATGGATATGCAGCGTTCCAGCAGGGGGTGCACTACAGCCTGTTTGCGTATGACAGCCTGGACCATCAGTCCCTGAGCCTGATTATTTTGCCGGATAACCAGGGGGTTAGTATGAGTACGGATACGATCACGTATTTCCGGTATCTGAATTTTTCGCCCGGTACATCCTTGGGCCTGTTGCTGACTAATGCAAAGGGTACGATTACCATTTCGGCAAGCAGGTTTGTCGGGTATGCACCGCAGCCTGCCAATTATCTTTTTAACAGCATTCCAATCGGGAATTACGGCGTTTATGTTTTTAACGACAGTGCAAACTTTACGGTAAGCGGTCCGAATATCAAACCCGTTGACTCGCTGTTCCTTAATAGTGCCGTTAATTACAATATATACCTGCAGGGGTTTTATGATTCTTCGTCCGGTACCAATCAGCTGAAGCTGAAATCATTTCCGCTGAATTAGACGAAAAGCGTAAGGCTTAACTTAACGTTTAATTCATAACACAAAACTCGCAAATCCTATTGAATATCGTCAACTTCCTGTTTCAGGCTGCAGCATGCAGGCTTAAAATGATTTCCGGTTTAAAAAAATCGGTAACTTCGCGGCCGCAATAAATAACTATGCAATTATCCTCGATTTTATCCCGATTCAGTGAACCGGAAACTTTAAAAATGGCCAAACTTGGCCGCGAACTGCGCGCCAAAGGCATTGATATCATTGACCTCAGTTTAGGAGAACCGGATTTTGATACGCCCGCCCATATTAAAGAATCGGCGAAGAAAGCGATTGACGACAACTGGAGCCATTATACTCCGGTTCCCGGATTCCCGGATCTGCGCCAGGCTATCTGTGAGAAATTAAAACGAGATAATAACCTCGACTATAAACCCGAAGAAATTGTTTCCTCCACGGGCGCTAAACAAAGTCTGGCGAACGTGCTGCTGGCCCTGGTGGATGACGGTGATGAAGTCATCATTCCAACTCCATACTGGGTAACCTATTCAGAACTCGTTAAAATTGCACGCGGCAAAGTGGTGGAAGTGCATACCAGCCTGGATTCCGGTTTTAAGATTACACCGGCCCAGCTGGAAGCCTCGATCACGCCGAAAACAAAAGCCTTTCTATTTTCTTCCCCCTGCAATCCTTCCGGGGCCGTTTACGGGAGAAAAGAACTGGAGGCCCTGGCCGCCGTTTTCAGGAAACATCCGCAGGTAGCCATTATCTCCGATGAGATTTATGAATATATCAATTACGTCGGCAAACACGAAAGCATTGCGCAGTTTTCTGACCTGAAAGACCGGATCGTGATCGTAAACGGGCTGAGCAAAGGATTTGCCATGACGGGCTGGAGACTGGGATATATTGCAGCCCCGGTTGAAATTGCCAAAGCCTGCGAAAAATTACAAGGTCAGTTTACTTCGGCTACCTGCTCCATTACACAGAAAGCAGCTGTAACGGCACTCACGACCGACCTCAAACCGAGTTTTGAAATGGTTAAAGAATTTACCCGCAGAAGAGAAAAGACGTTGGAACTGGTGGCGGGGATACCCGGAATAAAAGTATTCAAACCGGAAGGGGCATTCTATATCTTCCCGGATATTTCTTCTTATTTCGGAAAATCTGACGGAGATAACCTCATTCGGAATTCCAACGACCTTTGTATGTATTTATTAAATACTGCGCATGTATCATCCGTGATGGGGGATGCATTCGGAGAACCGCGCTGCATCCGGTTTTCCTTCGCCAACAGTATGCCCAATATTGAAAAGGCATGGTTGCGGATTAAGGAAGCGCTTGCTAAACTTAAATAATGCGGGAATGAAGCAAATTTTAGAACTTGAATAATTACCGGCCCGGGAAATTTCCCGGGCTTTTGTTTTTCCACAATCCTATACTCTCATAACCCTGTTTTTGCCTTTTCCATCAGGGTTTCATGAATGGCAAGTACCTGGGGTAGCAGTGCCTGTTTGCCGTCATTGATAATAACGAAATCGCAGCGGCTGACCTTTTCCTTTTCATCCATTTGCTGCTGCATGCGCTGCAATACTTTTTCTGCCGGTACCCGGTCCCGGTTCATCACCCTTTCCAGGCGGAGGGATTCCGGGGCCGTCACACAAATGATATAATCCAGGAATTTTTCCAGTCCCGCTTCATAGATCAGGGCCGCTTCTTTTATGACATAAGGTGTTTTTTGATTTTGCATCCAGCCGGCTGCATCCAGCAGGGTAGCCGGATGAACGATCGCATTGAGCCGCGCCAGTTTTTCAGGATCGCCGAAAACCAGTTCACCGAGATAGGCGCGGTCAACGCTTCCTTCTTTATAAACTTCAGGTCCGAATGCGGAGATGATTCGATTTCTCAGTTCAGGGTCCCGGTTCATCAGGTCCTTTGCGGCGGTGTCAGCATAATAAACCGGTATACCCAGCACTTCAAAAATCTGGGCGATCGTTGTTTTTCCCGAACCGATACCGCCGGTTAATCCGATTTTTAGCATCTGAAAAGATACAGTAAAAAAAGAACGCTTCCTGGTTCGGGAAGCGTTCGGGGAAAAGAATGATTATTTTTTATCAGAAAGAGCTGCTGCCGCTTTATTGATATTTTGCGTCCATTCAATGGAGATAGCGCTTTTCTCAATTTTCATATAACTGCCCGGGCTGGTCTCCAGCATGATCGTTCCGTCTTCGTTCACTTTATTAACGGTTCCGTGAATACCTGCAATGGTAACGATCCGGTCGCCTTTCTGCATATTTTCCTGGAATGTTTTCGCCAGTTTTGCTTTTTTTGCCTGTGGGCGGATCATAAAAAGCCAGAACACGAGGATCATGCCTCCTAATAAAAGTAATTGCAAAGTGCCTCCACCCGGCGCTGATTGTAAAAAGATAACTGAATGACTCATTGTATTGTTTTTATTTGAATAGCTGTACTTACCATTTTTTCTTCTGAACTGTAACACTGAACCGCACTTCATGACTCTGTGTGCCCCGTGTATTGGCAATTACATATAATACTTTATTATTGATGCCAACCCGGCCTTCACTGTTGAAAGAAGCTTTAATAACGCCTTCTTTACCCGGCAGCACGGGCTCTTCGGGCTGTTCGGCTACCGTGCAGCCACAACTGGGTTGTACCCGCGCAATGATCAGGGGTTTAATTCCTGAATTCAGGAAACGGTAGGCCACTTCCAGTTTCTGGCCTTCCGGGATGGTACCGTAATTCCGGTCGGTCGAATCCAGCCAGGTGATATTCGTGTATAAACTGCTGTCTTTCGGTAGCTGCATGGATGTGGATCCGTT
Organism: Chitinophagaceae bacterium UBA5175; assembly: GCA_002413325.1. Taxonomy (GTDB): domain Bacteria; phylum Bacteroidota; class Bacteroidia; order Chitinophagales; family Chitinophagaceae; genus Puia. Next base: position 11,696 of record DHWT01000331.1, read on the forward strand.
ATTTTTCGGATCGTTTTCCCTGCAGGAAAACAGGAAAGAGCCAATCAACAGGATCAAAACCGCAGTGCGCATCAGGCAGTATTTTTTGCAAACCTATATAAAAAACCTGTCATTGATCAGGAGGCTTTAAAATTCACTTTATGCATCTTGTTTTCCGCCACCAGCTCTTTGTGGATATTGTCCAGGATCCCGTTGATAAACTGGCCGCTCAGCGGGGTGCTGTATTCCTTAGCCAGGTCAATATATTCGTTGATGGTCACTTTGGGAGGAATGGTTTCGAAAAACAGGAATTCACAAACGCCCATCTGCATGAAGATCATGTCCAGTGTGGCGATCCGCTCTGCATCCCAGTTTTTTAGTTTGGGGCGTATCAGCTCCATCGTGACTTCTTTCTTTTCCAGCACGGCGGCCAGCAGATCGCGGGCAAATGCTGCCTTATCAGGACTCACGATTTCCTCAAAATTAAATGAGGTCGTTTTATTGAGGTACCCGGTTACCAGTTTTTGCATCATTTCCGCATCGTCGTCCCAGTTGGGAAATATATCTTCCAGGTGCGATTGAAATGCTTCATTTGGCAGCAGGAATTCATTGAAAATATATTCCAGGATTTCTTTTTCCGGTTTTTTATCACGGCTGTTTTCTGAAATATAGTTCTTGTATACTTCGGTTTCGCGCAGTTCGAGGTATAACTTCCGTACCATATCGGCATGGTCAATGAGTTCAGGCTTGTCTATCTTCAGCATCTTCCGGTAAGATTCCTGTTCGAGCATTTTCCAAAGCAACTGGTTGCCGGCCAGTTTGGTATTTACATTTTTATCCAGCTCGGTGGGCAGGTGTTTGGAAGAACGACGGAGGGAATCCGTTTCGGCATAACGCGCGAGTTCGGTCAGAAAATAAATCAGGTACATGAGCAGTTGCCTGGATTGATCAAAATGTTTTTGTAAGATCTTTTGAGCATCTCCCGTCTTTTCATTGTCCTGTGCCTCCAGGGAGTACAGGGTTTGCATAATTTTAACCCTGATATTACGTCTCGTGATCATGTAGTAAGAACTTGGCTTATTTGCGGGTGCGAAGATAAGGAATCGTAAATTTCTTTTTCAAAGTATTCCATACCGGGACCAGGTCCGGCGTCAGGCTGAATAACCGGATTCCGCCTGCGTAAAAAAATCCGAAAAACAGGCTTCGAATAGCCATGGCGGCAAATCCGTGAACAGAGCTGAATAAAATATGACTTAGGAAATAACCGGTCAGGGCCAGCAGGATGGTTAGCCCGGTTTTATAGCTGAAAGGCTGCAGCCGGAATTTCCTTAAAAGGAACATATAGCGGATGGCATTGTAAATCGTGTAGGAGACCAGGGTTGCAATCGCCGGACCCACCACACCGAGTTTTTTTGCAAGTATATAATTCAGGGGTAGCGTGATCGCCAGCAGGATCATACCGGTAAAAAATTCAAAACGCCAGAATGTGGACGTCCCGATGATCTGTGAATTCACGCCGGTTCCCATATCGACGATCCGCCAGAGTCCGAGAAATAAAAAAACCGGCTTGGCCTGTTCATAAGCAGGCTGCAGATGGAAGTTTTTTACGCCATCCATGAAATTGATCCAGATTAATACAAAAATGCCGCAGGCAAAGATCAGCTGGTTGATTGACGAGCGCTGGTAAACGCGCCGGATTTTATCGTAGTCCTTGTCTTTCCACGCGCGTGATAAATGACTGATGGAAGCCGCAATGATTCCGCGCTGCGGAGCCTGGATCAGGCTGGAGATATTTTGCGCAAGGCTGAAAATGCCGGCCCAAGCCAGACCGTTGGGAATAACCGCCGCAATAACGATATTATCAAAAACAAAAGAGATATTCTGTATCAGCCCCCCGCTCCAGATAAATGAACAGAGCAGGACGATTTTCCTGAAAAACTTTCTGGATACCCGGCTGATTCGCAGGGTAATATGAATTTCACCGGACCGGATCAGGACAACCAGTAATATCAGGGCCAGTAGAATATAGGTCAGCGAGAATAATTTGATGAACAAATCAAAATTCCGGATAACACGTAAAAAGAACAGAATGGCCAGGGCAGATGTGATCAGCCGGAAAAACATTTCGCGCAGGAAACTGGTCAGCACCGATTTTCTTAGTTGCCAGGCATAGGCTTCCATGATCGAATACATGGTCAGCCCGAATCCCAGGGGGAAAACCCAGGCATAATATTTTACAAAATCCGGGGAGTTGGCAGAGAATTTTCTGATCACCAGTCCTTTGAAAATATATGCCGCTGCCAGCACCATAAAAAAGCCCAGCATGGACATCACAAATGCCCAGCCCATCATGTCGTTGTCTTTTACTTTCAGGTTGTCCTGGTAATAAGGATAAAATTTATAGATATAGGCCTGCATGCCGAAATTGGCAAATGCATTGATGATATTGGCCACGCCCATAAAAGTGCCATAAAGCCCGTATTCTGACTGGGTAAATCCGCCCTGCCGGGTAAAGAGGTAGGTGTTTAAAAAACCCAGCGCAAAGCCAAGGTAAATAATACCGGAAGAAAGAATGCTCTGCCGCCGAATGGTGCTCATAGCCGGAAATGTTGCGCTGCAAAGATGATGGTTTTGGATCAAATCCCCGGCTAAGGATTGGTGCCCACGTTTTTCTGGTTCACATAAAAGTTTTTATCAATGAGCAGTACGGGATTGTCTTGTTTCGGTAACTTTTCTTTTTTCCATTCCGTAGTCGGTTTCAGCCAGCGTTCGCCGTTAATTACTACCCGGACCGGCATATTAAAACCGGGATTGCAGTTCGTCCAACGGAAGAAGATATTTTTACCTTCAAATTTATATTCGAGTAATGGTATTGAAGCGGATCGCAGGTATTGATCGAAAACCGGCGTAAAATCCATGCCGGAGATTTTATTTATGTACAACTGGATGTCGCGGGCGGTAACCGTCTGGTGATAAAAATTCTGATTCAGTCCACGCATGATTTTACGGAACAGGTCGTCATTATGGATCACCTGCCGGATCATATGGATCATATTGCCGCCTTTATAATATTCATCTGTTCCTTCCGGTTCGTGGTTCACCCCGTAGTATTGGATGATGGGTGACTTGTTTTCAATGGCCGTCCGGGTACCGATGCAGTAATCGTCCCCGGCTTCCTTACCGAAAAAAAATCCGGTATACAGGGTTTCACTGTAATTGGTGAAGGATTCATGGATCCATTCATCGGCGATGTCTTTGCAGGTAATATTGTTGCCAAACCATTCGTGACCGCTTTCGTGTACCACGATAAAATCCCATTTCAATCCCCAGCCGGTTCCGGATAAATCTTTTCCCATATATCCCTGGAGAAAATGATTGCCATAGGCAATATCACTCTGGTGCTCCATGCCGAGGTAAGGTGCCTGCACCAGCTTGTAGCTGTCTTCATAAAACGGGTAGGGGCCGAACCAGTATTCAAAACAGCTCAGCATGGAATCGACACCATTAAAATGTTTTTTTGCTGTTTGAAGGTCATAATCCAGCACCCAGAAACTGCAATCGAGGTTTCCTTTTTGTCCGTAATAGGTCCGGCTGAAGTTTACATATTTGCCGATATAGGGGATGATATTATAATTATTTATCGGGTTCACCACCGCCCAGGTCCAGGCAGTCAGTCCTTTGCCGCCATAGGCTTTTTTGACCAGTCGCCCGTTGCCAACCGCCACCAGGCTGTCCGGAACGATGATCGTTAAGCTGGCGCCGCTGTCTGGTTCATCCCCGAGATAATCTTTACAGGGATACCAGACGCTGGCGCCAGTTCCTTCGCAGGCCACGCTCATCCAGGGCCGGCCCAGTTTGTCTTTGGTGAAAACAAATCCGCCATCCCAGGGGGCGTTTCTGGCTATTTGGGGATTGCCGTGATAATAAACGGTCAGTTTTTTTGCAATACGACTTAACATGGGTTCACTTAAGTCATTATAGTCTTTCAGCTGAACATGAAAAGCATTTCCCTCCCGGCTGAAGTTTAATTTTTTATTGTCCCGGATGATACTGTCTATTTCAAGAGGTTCCTGGAGATCAATCTGCATCGTACGAATACCTGAATCGGTATAGGTTATGGTATTCTTCCCCCGGATCGATTGATCCTGATAATCGGGGGTGAAAACAATATCATATTTTAATACGTTATAGGCGCGTTCGGCATTCAGGGAACCCC
>DHWT01000331.1:16206-18414 GCA_002413325.1 Chitinophagaceae bacterium UBA5175
CTGAACAGGTTGCAAACGAGTAAAACTGAAATCCATTTCGCCTGTTGGATCATAAATGCGATTTTCGTAACCGGATGAATCAAATCAGTAACAAGGTCTTTATTTTTATTTTAATGGCCGGTTTTTCATTGACCGCCTGTCGTCCGGTTTCAACCAGTAATAAAAAAACTTTCCGGTATAATGAACCTACCGGTATCGCCAGCCTGGATCCGGCCTTCGCGAAAAATCAGTCTGTCATCTGGCCCGTGCACCAGATCTATAATACCCTGGTGCAGACCGATTCCAAATTAAATATTGTTCCTTCCCTGGCGAAATCCTGGGATATTTCCGCCGATAAAATAACTTACCGGTTTCACCTGCGCCGCGATGTTTATTTTCAGGATAACGATGTGTTCCCCGGCGGCCGGGGACGGCGTTTGAACGCTGGTGATATCGTATACAGCCTTTCCCGTTTACTGGATAAGAAAACATCCAGCAGCGGTGCCTGGATATTTAATGAAAGGGTTTCCGGTCCGGAAGCGTTCCGTGCGCCGGATGATTCTACTTTTGAACTCCGGCTGCTGACGCCCTTCCATCCCGTGCTGGGTTTGCTCAGCATGCAGTATTGTTCCATTGTTCCCCATGAGGCGGTTGAAAAATACGGGAAAGATTTCCGCAGTCATCCCTGTGGTACGGGTCCTTTTCAATTGAAGAGCTGGGAGGAGGGGCAGGACCTGATCCTGGTAAAAAATAAAAATTATTTTGAAAAAGACAGCGCGGGGAATCCGCTTCCCTACCTGGATGCCGTCAAGATCAGTTTTTTTGACAACCGGGCAACGGAATTTCTATTATTGCAGCAGGGCCGGCTGGATTTTATGAATGATATCGACCCTTCTTTCAAAGATGAGGTGCTGAATAAAAAAGGGGAATTAAAAAAAGAATGGGAGGGAAGAATACAACTTTCAAAAAGCCCTTATCTCAATACAGAATACCTCGGGTTCGTGGTAGACAGCAGCCTGTCGGCTGTTAAAGCATCCCCGCTGCGGTTATTGAAAGTGCGTCAGGCCATCAATTATGGATTTGACCGGCGTAAAATGATTCTGTACCTGCGTAATTCAATCGGAACGCCGGCTGAAAGCGGTTTTATTCCCGAAGGTCTTCCCGGTTTTGATCCGGTGCGGGTGCAGGGGTATCATTACGATCCCGACAGGGCCCGGCAATTATTACGCGAAGCCGGATTCCCCGGCGGGACGGGACTGCCTCCGGTTACACTAAAAACGATTGATATTTATGCCGACCTCGCCGGGTTTATAGCCCGGCAGCTGGAAGAAATCGGAATGAAAGTGCAGGTGGACATCACCCAGAAGAGTCTATTACTGGAGGAAACCGCCAAATCCCAGGCCTTGTTTTTCAGGGCCAGCTGGATCGGGGATTATCCGGATGCAGAAAATTACCTGAGTGTTTTTTATTCGCAAAATCCTGCACCGCCCAATTATACAAGGTATAAGAATCCGGTATACGATCAGCTATACCGGCAGTCTCTTTTAGAAAATAACGACAGCTTGCGGTTTGCCCTTTACCGGACCATGGACCAGCTTATGATCCATGATGCGCCGATCGTTCCGCTTTGGTACGACCAGGTCATCCACCTGGTAAATCCGGCAGTGAGCGGCTTTGAAGCCAATGGATTAAACCTGCTGGAACTGCGCCATACGCGTATCCGGTAATCTGTTCAGATAGGGTCGGGCCCCTTATCTTTGCGCGATCCATTTTCGTGGATCATATAAAGAACATTATGACGGAAAACCAAATCAGAAATCTTCAGCGGACGGCTGACTTTATAAAAAAATCCTATCCGCATGAACCATCTGTCGGTATCGTACTGGGAAGCGGAATCGGGAATTTATCGAAGGAAATTGAAATCGAATTCCAGGTGGACTATGCTTCGATTCCGGATTTCCCCGTTTCAACCGTTGCCGGGCATAGTGGCCAGCTTATTTTCGGAAAAATGGAAGGGAAAAGGATCGTGGCCATGGCGGGCCGGTTTCATTATTATGAAGGATATGCGATCGAGCAGGTCGTTTTCCCGGTACGGCTCATGAAATTCCTGGGCGTCAAAACCCTTTTGCTTTCCAATGCGGCGGGCGGAATGAACCCTTCTTATAAAGTGGGCGACCTGATGATCATTACCGACCATATCAGTTTTTTTACGGTCAATCCTTTAATCGG
>DHWT01000214.1 GCA_002413325.1 Chitinophagaceae bacterium UBA5175
GCCTTTTTATTCAAAAACAAAACCAGCAGGGTAAAAATCCCCTGGTTCATCGGCCTTTTCGTGATGGCCCTGGTTGTCAATACCTATATACCCTTTGTACAGCAGAACAGCCATTACCTCGTTGCGCTGGCAAAAGCCGGATTAACGCTGACCCTGTTTTTAATTGGCAGCGGGTTATCTAAAAAAGTATTGCTGTCAGTAGGTGTCAGGCCCCTGTTCCTGGGTATTCTATTATGGCTGGCAGTTTCTTTAACCAGTTTATGGGCCATTACCAGCCTGCCGGTTGGCAACTAAATTTTTCAGGTCGGTTTTTTTGTCTATATTTTCATCCTGCTTCAGGAAATCCATGCCGGCAAGGACTGGATCATCCTTTAGATCTGATCAGGATACCCCGTGAACGATTTTATTTCAATTAACCACCTGATCCATGCAGCCTGCCAATTTCATCAAAGGAGCCCTACTGGCCTTAGGTATTTCATTCATCGTACTGATATCCTGGGAATTCTATTTGCGTCATAGTGGTTTTGGGCCTTCTTATGATGATAATGAAGCTTTATGGGCCCACGAAAGAGCCATGGTGTACGAGCCGCGCGACCAGGCAACCGTTTTCATCGGTTCTTCCCGGATCAAATATGACCTGGATATCCCGACCTGGCAGGAACTGACGGGCGATCACGCCATTCAGCTTGCCAACACCGGCAGCAACCCAAGACCCTTCCTGCAGGATCTGGCAAACGATGAAAATTTTAAGGGGAAACTGGTGATTGATGTTACCGAAGGTTTGTTCTTCCGGCCTTCTCCACCGGATGCCTGGAAGACCAACAAAATCATTGCCTACTACCATCATATCACACCGACCCAGCGGTTCAGTTTCCAGGTGGACCGGGTGCTGGAATCAAAGCTTGCGTTGCTTGACCAGTTTTATTTTTCCATCAACGCCCTGATGGATCATATAAAAATGCCCGACAGGAAAGACGTTGTCCTTGAACCTTTGTTTCCCCCTGGATTCGACAGGACCACGCTGGAAAGACAGAACTATATGACGCCGGAGTTTGTGGCTGATACGAATCTTCGAAAACAGGTGCAGGGGATCTGGGGCTATTATGGCAAACAGGATACATCAGCCCCGGCATCAGGAGCTGCACTGGATTCCATTTTTTATTCAGTTAAGATGGCGGTGGACAAAATTAAAAGCCGGGGCGGCCAGGTCCTGTTCGTCCGGACGCCCTCCAGTGGCTTCTTCAGGCAGGTTGAAATCAAGAAATATCCCAGGGCGGCTTACTGGGACCGGCTGCTGGCCGTTACCGGTTGTCCGGGAATTTATTTCGAAGATTATCCTGCTACCGCACATTTTGTTTGCCCGGAATGGTCGCACCTGAAACCCGGGGACGCCGTGATCTATACGCATAGCCTGGTCAGCGAGCTGGAAGAGAAAGGGTGGACTTTCAGAAAGAAGCAGGAAATGTGATGACCTGCTGCAATCCGGAATAGCCGGGCTTGCCGGCATTTAAAAAAAGTATTAAGAAATATATTTGACTTTTTTAACCCCTCAACAATGCAAACAGCCAACTTTATTAAAGGCGGCCTTTTGGCGCTTGCAGTTACTTTCTTATTCATAGCAGGCTGGGAATTTTATTTGCGACACCGTGGAATTTTAGTGGCTTATGATGACAATGAAGCTTTATGGGCCGATAAAAGGGCCATGGTTTATGAACCCGGCGACGAGGCAACTGTATTTATTGGTTCTTCCCGGATTAAATACGACCTGGATATACCGACCTGGCAGGCCATGACAGGAAATCATGCCATTCAGCTTGCGAACGTGGGAAGCAGCCCCCGGCCCGTGCTGGAAGACCTGGCCCGGGATAAAAACTTCAAAGGCAAACTGGTCATCGACGTGACGGAAGGTTTGTTTTTTTCTGAATTCAATTTCTATGATGCCAGAACCAGAAAGAAGATCGCCTATTATAAGGACCTGTCCCCAACCCAGCGGTTCAGTTTCCGGGTAGATCAGGTGCTGGAATCAGCATTCGTTTTTCTTGATCAGGATAACTTCTCCATGAACGCGATGCTCGATAACGCACACCCATTACCTTACAGGCCCGGTGTTTTCCCCGGACTTTTTTTCCCAAGGGAATTCGAACAGGTCAGATTCAACAGGCAGTCCTATATGACACCGGGCTTTGTAGCAGATACCAGCCAGCAAAACCAGGTAAAAGCAATCTGGACGATGTTTGGAAGAATGAATACAACACCTCCCGTTTCGGGCAGCGCACTGGATTCGATATTATATTCGGTAAAATATCTGACTGACAAGATTAAGGAAAGAGGCGGCCAGGTATTATTTGTTCGTACACCATCCAGCGGACCGGTATGGCAGGGTGAATCGAAGGGCTTTCCCCGGACTGCCTACTGGGACAGGCTGTTAAAAATTACCGGCTGCCCGGGCATACATTTTCAAGACTATCCGGCCCTGACACATTTTGAATGCCCGGAGTGGTCGCATCTGTCACCGGCTGATGCGGTGATTTATACAAAGAACCTGGTTGAAATTCTTCAGCAGGATAAGGGCTGGTCATTCAATAAAAGATCTAATGCACTTTAATTTTTTATAACCCCTAATATCTCAGCGATGCTGTTCAATTCTTATACTTTTATTGTATTCTTTATCATCGTACTGATCCTGCATAATCTTCCGTTTTCCTGGAAGACAAAAAAGATCAACCTCCTGATTGCCAGCTACATTTTTTATGCGGCCTGGAATCCGCCGTTTATACTGCTGTTGTGGCTCTCCACCGTTGTGGACTATTTCGTGGGCAAGGCCCTGTATACTCAGGAGAATAAACACAAGAAAAAACTGCTGCTGGTGGTGAGCCTGATCGGCAACCTCGGGATGCTTTGCTTTTTCAAATACGGAGGTTTCCTCCTCGAAAATTTTACCTACCTGGTGAATGCCATTGGATTTCATTATCATCCTGCCAAACCCAATATCATACTGCCCGCCGGAATTTCTTTTTACACGTTCACCACTTTGTGTTATACTATTGATATGTATAAAAAGGAAAGCAAGCCGGTGCAATCCATTCTGGACTTTTCTTTGTTCGTCACATTTTTCCCGCACCTGGTGGCAGGTCCCATCGTAAGACCTCCGCAGCTGGTGCCCCAGTTCCAGTCACCGCGTAAAGCCGATGCCCGCCAGATGGTACAGGGACTTTTTCTGCTTTCCCTGGGTCTGTTCATGAAAGTATTCCTCGCCGATGGCATGCTGTCAGGACCGGCCAACACGGTTTTCGGGTCACAGGATCCTTTGAAAACACTGGATGCCTGGATGGGTGTATTGGCTTTTTCAGGACAGATCTTTTTTGATTTTGCAGGGTATTCTTCCTGTGCGGTCGGGGCTGCATTATGTCTCGGCTTCGTTTTACCGGTGAATTTTTTATTCCCTTATGCTGCCGTGGGTTTTTCTGATTTCTGGCGCAGGTGGCATATTACCCTGTCGGCCTGGCTGAGGGATTACTTATATATACCCATCGGAGGAAACCGCAGTGGGAAGTTCAGGACGTATATCAACCTGATGATCACGGTGCTGCTTGGCGGTCTTTGGCACGGAGCTAACTGGACCTTTGTGGTGTGGGGTGCATTGCACGGGTTTTATTTATGGATTGAAAAAGCCATTCGCGATACCCGGAAAATTCCCCGGTTGGCGCCCCTGGTTGTC
>DHWT01000020.1 GCA_002413325.1 Chitinophagaceae bacterium UBA5175
ATCGGTAACCAGCCGGAAGATAAAAAAAGCGCTATACAGCATACGGCTGTGAATCTTCGGCGCACCGCCTGTGAGATTGGCAAACTGATCCGCATCGGTTTGGGATGAGCGGTCTTTGGAAAACCGGTCAATCCCCAATGATGAGAAAAACTATTTGAACAGGCAGGATAATATAAACAGGAATTCCCCTGTGCTACCTGATCAGCACCATCGTTCCCTTTTTCGTAATGATGTTTCCGGTATAATCGATTCCTTTTACCATCCACACATACCCACCGGAACTTTGGGGCCGGCCATTCAGCGTACCGTCCCATCCGTTTCCAATAGACGAGGTACTGTAAACCAGCTGACCCAGCCTGTTATAAATCCTGAAATAGTCTAATGAAGAAATGCCCACAGGTATCGGCCGGAATATGGAATTGGTGGCCTGGCCGGGGGTAAATGCATTCGGCACAAAAATATCCGGTTTCGTTTTGAATACCTTCACGGTAATGAACCCTTCTCCCGAACATCCGAACGGGGTCGTGGCTTTCACTGCATACCTGATCACATTATCGTCCAGGGTGTAGGTAGCCACCGGATCGGCAACAGAGGGATTGCTGAGCTCCGTTATGGGTGACCAGGAAAAGGCATCAGGACCCGGATCACTGGAAACTGCATGAAACTGAATCGGCTCTCCTACCACAACGGAAGTATCCCTGCCTGCATTCACAATCACGGGCGCCAGCACCTCCACATGAAAAGTATCCAGCAAAGGATTCGGGCAGCCGTTATTCAGTACCCTCAAAATATAGTCCGTCGTGACGGCAGGCGATACGAAGTTGGCAAAACTGTATGGTGTGCCGGGAATATTCCCATTGGCGGCAGAGGCAGGAATCCAGCTATAACTGGTACCTGTTTCAATACGGGCAGCCAGTGTTGCACCGGTTCCGAAACAAATGGAGGTATCTGCCGGGGTGGTAACTGCCTCCGGGAATGCAACGGGGTCAAATACAATACGGGCAAGGGAACTCGTATCAGCCGGGCAAACACCATTTTTATCAATGGTCCGGTATTGGGTGGATGCTGTTATTCCCTTCACCGTATAATCCGTACTGGTATGGGCAGGCACAAAATCAGACCAGGTCATTCCGTCTGTGGTATATTGCCAGTTCTGCACAGACCCTGTATTTCGGGTAAGGGTGAGGGTTATGCCGGCGGTTTGTCCGTCGCAGAGTGTTGCATCCGCCGGATCCATTTTTCCGCCGACCGTTTTCTGATCTACGGTTATGATTGCAGCGCTGCTTGTATCCGGCGGACATACATTTCCCTTTCCGACAATCACTTTATATAAAGTGGTAGTATCGAGGTTTTCAGCAGTATGCTGTGACGTATTTTCGGGAATAGCCGACCAGCTGATACTGTCGGTTGATTCCAGCCAGTTCACGATACCTCCTGAATAATTCAGCAGGTTCATCGTGCTGCTGTTTACTCCTGCACAAACCGTTGATGACCCGTCCAGGGTTCCGCCGACCGGTGAAGGAAGTGTTTTAACCAGGATCGTATCGGACAGATCGGCGCAACTATTTTTTTCCCGGATTTTCACTGTGCCCCCGGCAGCGGAAGACCTGACCCGGAGCATATTACTCGTATCACCGGAAAGAATGGCCCAACTGTCCGGAACAATCCAGTTATAGGTGGCGCCGGCCAGTGTAGGCACGGAATAGGTGATCACCGAATTGTTGCAGACGAGTGTATCACCGCTGATCATCAGTCCGGCGCAGGAATTCCGGATGGCGATATACCCATAAGCAAAATGACCGCCCGGGATACAATTGTCTGCTTCAAAACGAAGACTTACCTGCTGCCCCCGGTAGGGCGACAGATCGAAGGTGACTTCGGTCCAATCCTTCGTCCAAACGTCCTGCAGGTATTCAACTCCGGTAATATTGAAATCCGGGTTACGATGCGGTGAACGCATGCCGCTCACTTTGAATCCATTTTTTTTGGCCGTCGCACTGTCCAGTGAGGCACCCCGTCCCCCATTGTTTACATTATTGAAAGTGGGCAACAGATAGCTGGGTGAAGCGCAGGTGATCACACCGGCCGGGGTTTCCAGCGTGGCCGAGATAACCGGCTGCTGGCTGGAAATATGTGTTCCGTTTTGAAGTACCATGGCGTAGGCATAGGTCATGGTATAGGGCTCTGTAGCAGGTCCCGGAGGCACGTTGATCCGGTAACTGATGCCCCGGATATATCCTCCTCCATCAGTACCGGTTTGGGGGTTTCCACGGGTAATCGCTGTAGATCCCAGTTTAATGGAATAATTGTAATTATACCCGTTGATCGTGGGAAGGGTTGAAAAGCCTCCAAAAGGATCGCTGCTCTTGTAGGTGATCACCTGGATACCCAGGACGGAGGGGAGGTTATATTCCTGAATAAAGGCGGCGCCTTTTGTTCCTGCCGGCGGCAGGTTATTGGAATCATAGATTTGCCTGATGGCAATGGGGCCATTCCCATTCTCGTTATTGCCGGTATAGGCGTACCAGTGCGTGAGGTCGCCGCTGGCAAAATTGATATTGACCGGACAGGTTTGCGTTTGGGTAAATGACCGGAAACAGATAAACAGAAACAAAACACTCCACCGGCACTTCATCAGACAATGTATTGTTACGGTTAAAAACAAAAGATCCGGCTTTCAGAGGAAAGAACAACTGGCGCAGTAAAACTATTTCGTACTACGTAATTTACGACAAAAAGGTTGCAGGAAAAAGACAGGAGGTATAAACAAGCACCGAACCGCGGGCTGTATAGAATTACGGAACGGCCTGGCTTCAGGTACAAACTGGTTTTAATGAGTTAAGGTCTGACAGGCCCCGGTTCATTCAGAGCGAAGACTGTTAACCGGATTGGCGATTGCCGCCCGGATTGCATGGAAACTGACGGTAGCCAGGGCCACGATCAGCGCCAGGATTGCGGATAATCCAAAAACCCACCAATGCATACTGACGCGGTAAGCAAAATCCTGCAGCCAGTATATCATGGCATACCAGGCTACAGGAAACGCGATGATGGCTGCGATCAACACCAGTTTCAAAAAATCTTTTGACAGGAGTGCAACAATGGTATTTACTTTTGCACCCAGCACCTTACGTACGCCTATTTCCTTTACACGCAGGGTTATGGCAAATGCTGACAGGCCAAACAAACCCAGGCAGGCAATAAAAATGGCAATGCAGGCAAATACGAAAAAGAGAGTACCCTGCCGCTGCTCTGACTCATAAAGACCTGCAAAACGCTCATCCAGAAATGTATACTGGTAAGGCAATTCGGGCAGGTACTTTTTCCAGGTCTTTTCAATGGTTGCCAGACTGCCGTTTAAATTCTTACCGCCGACTTTTACGGAGAGACTATTAAAAAAGGACTGATTCGGTGTCGTTTCAGGATTTAATAAAACGAGGGGAACGATTTTCTGCCGGAGGGACTCAAAATGAAAATCACCGATAACTCCTATTACCGTTCCTTTTAACGGCCCATACCTGAAATTCTTTCCCACGGCTTCCCGCGGGGATTTCCAGCCGATGGCCCTGACTGCGGCTTCATTCAAAATAAAATTAGCCGTGTCTGTACCATACGCACGCGAGAAATTCCTCCCTTCCACCACCTGTATTCCGTACGCAGGAATAAAATCATAATCAGCGGCCACATACTTGATATCAGCCGTTACGGGGCGCAGAGAATCTCCCACCCAGGCTGAAGCGCCCATCGCATCCAGCAGGCGGCCAGTCGGAATACGGGAAGAACGGGCAACCGCTTTTATATCCGGGTTCTGCAGCAATTCACTTCTGAATGATTCATAGGAATCATTGATTGAATTATAATAAGGGAGGGTTATGAGGTGTTCCTTATCATAACCCAGGGAAGTTTCCTGCATATAACGTAACTGCTGGAATACAATGACAGTAGTAATTATCAGTACGATGGATATGGCAAACTGCGTAATCACCAGGATCTTTCTGAATGAGATACTGCCGCCGCCTGATTTGAATAATCCTTTTAATGTTTTCACCGGCCGGAAGGAGGACATGAACAAGGCGGGATATATTCCGGATAAAATACCCACCACAAAGGGAGCTGAAAAAACCGGGATGAATACCGTCCACTTCATCAAAAGATATATTGATAACTGCTGGGCTGAAATTCGGTTCAGCCAGGGCAGCGAAAAGTATAATAAGATAAAAGAAATGAAGATAGCGACCCATGACATCAAAACAGACTCACTGAGAAATTGAAAAATCAACTCCTTTTTCCCGGCACCGATCACTTTTCGTATTCCTATTTCCCTTGCCCTTAATGCCGAACGGGCCGTAGAGAGGTTCATGTAGTTGATGCAGGCAATTAACAATATGAATAAACCAATGATTGAAAAAATATAAACCCGCAAGATGTCTCCATTGGGCTCGGCTTCATAGTCCGTATGGGAATGCAGGTGGATTTCCGTTAATTTCTGTAAACCCAGTCTGGTATACTTCGAAGGGCGGTCTCCGTTATAATCCTTATGATCCATCCGGCGGTCAATAAAGGCGGGGAATAAGGCAATCATTCTTTTTACATCATAATGATCGGGAAGCAGTAAAAAGGTAAAAAACGAATTATTACCCCAATTGGTACGCAGGTTTTCTGCTCCATACACCGCGGAATCTTTCAATGTATTGAATGAAACCAGCATACCAGGATGCAGGTGGGAATTTGATGGAAATCCTTTGTAAATCCCTGTTACTTTAATATCGAACTGGTTGTTGGCCCTCAACACTTTATTCAATGGATCTTCATTTCCAAAATATCTCTTTGCCGCTTCCTCACTGAGCATGACGGAAAACGGTTCTTTCAAGGCTGTCTTTGGGTTTCCTTCCAAAACATCCAATGTAAAAACATCAAATAAATTTTCGTCGGCAAAATACACATCGGGTTCATTGATAAGTTTATCCTTATACTTCAGCGGAGTCGTGCCGTTATTCAGAAGCCTGGTCATTTTTCTGATCTCCGGAAAATCAGTGGGTAAGTAATACCCGAAAGGGGGTGATACCGTACTCAGGTTTAGTGAAACAACACCTTCAGCGTTATTGAAACTCCGGGTAACCCTGTATATATTTTCTGCATTCTTATTGTACCGGTCATAACTCAGCTCATTGATAAGGTAAGTCGTAATGAACAGGCAACAGGTGAAGCCAACTGTTAGTCCAAACAGGTTAATGAATGAAATGGACTTATACTTCATCAGGTTGCGCCAGGCGATTTTGAGATAGTTTTTGAGCATGCCAATTAATTTGACTTTATCCTTTCGGTTTAAAATAGAAGTGCCGTATCCTACCGGCAACCAAAAAAATACCAAAATTCAATAATCTAAAAATCAATGAATTAAAATGCATCAATCCAATGGGTTGTCCGGTTTCGATACAGCGGATGTCCGTTCAAACACAGGCACCCGTTCCGGGGACCGCAGATCAAAAACCTCTGACAGGAATCAGTTATCCGGTTGACAGTAATCAATCCATTGGGGACCCGCCCAACTTAATTTTGCAGGGATCAAAATGCAATAGCTGAAATAAGATGAAAACTCCCTTTACCCCGGAACAATTTTTTGAAGTATTAAAGAATTACAATGAAGCAGCCTTCCCTATGCAGTTCATTTTATATATGCTCAGCGTCATTGCCATTTACCTGGTAATAAATCCCATGCCCGGGTCAAATAAAATAATCAACTCGATTCTTTCGTTCTTCTGGTTTTGGATGGGAATCGTTTACCATCTGACCTATTTCGCGGTTATTAATAAAGCCGCTTATTTATTTGGAGGCCTGTTTATATTCCAGGGTTTATTATTTCTGTATCTGGGGGTTTTCAAAACCAAAATCCGTTACCAGTTTCATTATGACAAATATGGAGTTACTGGAATCAGCCTGGTTTTATTCTCACTGATCGGGTATCCGCTTGCAGGGTATTTTCTGGGTCATACTTATCCGGCTTCACCGACATTCGGCCTTCCCTGTCCCACCACCATTTTCACTTTCGGCTTACTGCTTCAAACAATCAGGAAGATACCTGTTTTAATTCCAGTCGTTCCCCTTCTATGGTCAATCATTGGTTTTACAGCCGCATTTCGTTTTGGTATCATAGAGGATACGGGGTTATTGATTTCCGGGATAATTACCCTGGCGCTGTTATTATTCCGTAACAGATTTTTACCCGGAAAAGCAGTTCCCCATCTCAGGTGAATATTCGGGTCAGGTAATATAACATCTACTTTATATCTTTAGTAAGGAGGTTTCTCCGGAAAATAAAAGGAGTGATATAAAACATGGTGAATCCAAACCGGAAACAAAAATTCCTTCAGACTTTTTTCAGCCCAAGATTTAAAGCAGCCGGCGAAACCGAAAAAGCTTCCGGGTATGCAAAAGCAAAGGATCTGCGTAAGATAAATATTTCGATTAAAAGGTTTTCGATTGATATCTTCCTCATTACCCTTGGAGTTTTTTCAGCCGGTTTTGGATTAAGGGGATTTTTGCTGCCCAATAAATTTATAGATGGCGGAGCGGTTGGCATTTCCCTGCTGATCTCAGCCTTAACAACTCTTTCATTGCCTGTCCTTTTAATCATTGTCAATACGCCATTTATTATACTTGGATACAGGTTCATCGGCAAATTGTTTGCCATTAAAACAGCCATCGCCATAGCGACCCTGGCCGTGGTCGTGGCTGTAATTCCCTATCCGCAGATAACCCAGGATAAACTTCTGATTGCCATTTTCGGGGGCTTCTTCCTGGGACTTGGCATTGGCCTTGCGGTAAGGGGTGGCGGCGTAATTGACGGAACTGAAGTATTAGCCATCAGCCTCACCCGGCGGCTGGGCCTTACCGTTGGTGATATTATACTGGTCATCAACATCGTTATTTTTTCTGCTGCGGCCTATGTCCTGTCTGTGGAAACCGCCCTTTACTCTATGCTTACATATTTATCTGCTTCCAAAACGGTTGATTTTGTAATTGAAGGAATTGAAGAATATACCGGTGTAACCATCATCTCTGTAAAAGCGGAAGCCATAAGGAAAATGATCATTGACTATATGGGTCGGGGAGTCACTACTTTCAAAGGCGAAAAGGGCTATGGGAAAAGGGGACACACCGAAGGGGAAATTAAAATCATATACACCGTAATTACCCGGCTGGAAGTAAGCAAATTAAATGCAGAAATAGAAAAACTGGATCCTAACGCATTTGTAATCATGAGCAGTATTAAAGACACCAAGGGCGGCATGATTAAAAAAAGACCCCTGAAATACTGACCAAATAACATGAAATAGTTATTTCATGCTCACTATGCGCATACGCATCCGAAAATGATCACTCTCATTTTCTTCAATGACTGAAATCATTCATTCCAATTATCAATGGGAATAGTTTTGTATGTTGATATTTTCAATTTTTAAATGAATTGTATGAAACGCACATATACGATTGTAATGATCTTTTTTTCAGCAACACTGATTTCCTGCGTAAGTAACAGCAAATTCAAACGTTCCCAGGCGGAAGCACAGGCAAAATACGACTCATTGAACCGGGTCCATCTAAATACAGAATCCTCATTGAAAACCTGTTATGACACGACCAATGAAATGTCAAAGCGGCTATCTGTTTTACAGGTGCAGAATGGAGAACTCACCAAACAGAACAGCTTTCTGAAAGAAAATAATACGCAGGCGTTGAAACAGCTTGAGGACATGTCGGTCATTACAGGTACCCAGGCGGAAAGTATCAGAAAATCACTCGATAATATCGGAGCAAAGGATGTCTACATCATGGATTTGCAAAAAGAAATGGCGAGAAAGGATTCATTAAACATGGCCCTTGTCATGAACCTGAAGGGCGCCATCGGGAACCTTTCAGATGAGGACATCAATATCAAGATAGATAAAGGTTTTGTGTTCATTGATATATCCGACAAACTGTTGTTTAAAAGCGGAAGTTATGTTATAACCTCAAGAGCAAAGGAAGTGCTCGGCAAAGTAGCCCAGGTATTGAAAAGTCAGCCAGATCTGCAATTTATGGTAGAAGGGCATACAGATAATGTACCCTATAACCGGCCTCCCCTTCTCGACAACTGGGATCTGAGTGTAAAACGCGCAACAGCTGTTGTACGTATTCTTCAGAATACATATGGACTGAACCCAGCGCAAATTACCGCTGCAGGCCGCAGCGAATATGCACCTGTTACCTCGAATGATACCCCGCAGAGCCGCGCAATCAACCGCCGCACCCGGATTGTTATATTACCGGAACTCGACCAGTTCTTTAAGTTGCTTGAAACAAAAAAGAATTAGTTAGTGAGAAAGTGAGCAGGCAACTGGTTGTTTAAATGTTAAAACCACTTCTACATTCGAAGCAATGGAGGAGTGGTACATTTATTGCATCCCAGGTACCCGGACAACTCTTTCCCTTTAAATTACGTATATACCTGTCGGACCCTTATTTTTTCACTTATCGTTTACTTTTTTTAATTAAATAAAAACTCTATGAATCTGAAAAGAAACACCTGGTTGGGATTATTTTCTATTGTTCTACTCCCGGCCTATCTGATTACTGCCTGCAACAAGCAAAATTCATCTGTATCCGGTACCATCCCGGCAGGACAACAAAAAGTCCTCGTTTCCCTCAATGATGACCCGATACCCAATTTAACCAGCGTCGTGGTAGACGTCCGTTACGTAGAAGTGAAAGTGGATACGGGCAGAGAACATCATGATGATGCCTATTATAATGATGACCATGAAGGGGAAAATAACCAGCCTGGAGAAGACGGCCACCACCATGGCGACCGTTTTGGCAAATGGGATACATTGAGTATTACGCCGGGTTTGTACGATTTATTAAAACTGAAGAATGGAACCGACACATTAATTGCAAACGGATTTTCCCATATTGGGAAAATCACAAAAATCAGGATAACGCTGGGAACGAATAACAGTATTACAACTGACAGCACACACAGTTTCCCTCTGCCGATTTGTGATGCCAGTCCTTATGTTTATGCGAATATCCGGTCTAATTCCATTGACAGTTTAGGCGGAGGCCAGTATATGATCCGCCTTGATTTTAACGTTGCCCGGTCTATAGAATTTGAAAACGGCCAGTACTGCCTGCGGCCCCTGCTGAAGCCTTATTGCGAAAAAACATCCGGAGGCATCGAAGGTAAAGTGATTCCGCACGATGCGCATGCGAACGTAATGGTATTTAATAATACCGATACCGCATTTGCCATTCCGGAAGATGAAGGGGAATTCAAACTGCGTGGATTAACGGAAGGAAGCTATTCAGTTTTATTTAAAGCGTTAGCGCCATATAAAGACACGACCCTTCTGAATGTACAGGTGCAAAACGGGATGGAAACCCAATTGCCGACTATAACATTACACCAGTAAACAAATCATCCGGATTTTAAATAGTAAGAAGCCGCTTCATAAAATAAGTTGAAGCGGCTTCTTTCATTCAACAGATTCATGTTATTTGTTTCCTCCTACTCGCTGGAAACCAGGTTCAGTGCAACTGCTATCGTCTCTGACAGTAGCTAATTTCCTTTCCCCGCAATCATCAGGGCTGCACCTGCCAGGCCCGTATCCTTAATTAAATTAGTGAGGGCGATACTGATGATGGGATTTCCGGTCGAACGCATCAGGGCAGGCAAATGTACCGTAAGCACCACTATAACCAGGAAAGCAGCTAAGAATAATCCGGCTGCCCTGGTTTGCCTGCCGGTTAAAAAAGAAATGGCTGCAGCGATCAGCGCGACCCCGGATAAATAAACCCAGAATATTCCTCCGGGAATAAAGGAAGGAACCGTGTTCTGGAAACCGGTACCATTTAAGAAATGATTGACTCCGAAAAAGCCAATCACGAGGGCATACAGAACAACGCCAACCCGGTAAATTGATTGAGAGTTCATAGCAATCGTTTTTGTTAATCTAAATTTAACAAATCCAGCCAACATTTAGGAAATGCCTGACAAGGATGAAATAAAAATTTCAGGCGCTTACTACAACCAGAAAATGGGCAAACTGAAATATTTAGATTAAAAATATTATAATGGCCGCCCGATTTCCCAGTGATGTCCAAAGGGATCTGCCAGGCGTCCCAGGCGGTAACCATAATCCTGGTCGGCCACGGGGTATATTTCAATGGCGCCGGCAGCCAGTGCATTTGCGAAGAGCGTATCCGGATCCACAACAGATAATTCCATGCGGACCGAATTGCCTCCGATGGTTTCCGGGCTGAAATTCCCGTGTTCGGGGGATTCATCAGACAGGAAAAAAGGCGCCCCGTCTACTGATAACTCAGCAACCAGCGTTCCGTCAGGGCTTTCTACGCGCATGATTTCCACTGCTCCGAAAGCTTTGTTATAGAATGCAATGGCCGCAGCGCCATTTTTTACTGACAATATAGGTTTGATCGTGGTTTTCATTTTACGCCAGGTTGGTTTTTAGAGAATGATTTCCGGTGACTGATGGGCCAATAACTCAGCCGGGGTCTTCGGCTGCACCCAGGAATTGTTGTAAGGATAAAAACTGGCACTTCCGTTCAGGGTTTCGAGGGAAACGGCATCGTCCATATAACCTGAAAGCAACCGGTACGCCCGATGATTTTCTTTTTTCAAAACCAGCAGACTGGCGTTAGCGCCAGCTTTTGCTGCAATGGGAACACCGCCGCCGAGTTCAGCCCAGTGTCCGCCGAGTATCAGGTTTTTCACCGGGGTCCGGTAATGGGAGATTTTATTCTTCATATTCTTCCTGCCGGGGCGGGCACCCATAATGGTGCCGTTTTTATTGCCTGTATAACGCCAATGGGTAACCGGGGTTGCCACTTCATAAAAAAGGATAT
>DHWT01000083.1 GCA_002413325.1 Chitinophagaceae bacterium UBA5175
GACCACCGCAAACCCCGCCCAGCATTTTATCGTTTTCAGAACGGTATAACCTGCGGGGACCCTCACCGGAAGTTTCTTCCGCGAATGCGGTTTTGGTGCTTCCGCCGGTTGCGCCGGCATTTTCATCCTGGTCAAAATCTTCCGGGCGGCCCATACTCCGGATAATTTCCTCCACATCAGCATCCGTAATGCAGGTGGTGCCTTTTTTGAGACGGTCAGAAAAAAGTTCTGCGAACCGGTTTTCAATATCGTTGACGATTTCGTCGCCGCCTTCCTCTCCCGCAAAATGTTTCTTGAGGCTGTCAATGTATTTGCGCAAAATATCATAAGCCGTTTCTTCAATCGGTATAACCCGGCTGTGAAAGTTTATGTTGATGATCTTTTTCATTGTATGCTTATTTGAAGACGTTAAGGTTGAATTATGGATTTACGGTTATTTTTTCACTCTTGTTTGCCAGGGCATCCACCGCGTTGGCGAGTTCTTTCCAGGTCGTTTCCAGCTCCCGGTAAAACGCCAGTCCCTTTTCTGTAAGGGAAAAATATTTCCGTGGAGGGCCTGAATTACTTTCCACCCAGCGGTAGGTAAGCATATCCGCATTTTTCAACCGGGTCAGCAGGGGGTAGAGCGTTCCTTCCAGGATATTCAGATTCGCTGATTTCATTTCTTCTACAATATCTGAAGGATAGGCCTCTCCACGACGGATAATGGAAAGGATACAGAATTCCAGGATTCCCTTTCGCATCTGGCTCTGTGTATTTTCTATGTTCATGTTCTTGCGTTTTTAATGAATGATTTCCGCTTTCAACACAAAGATAAGGGTGAATCTAGTACTATGCAAAACAAAGTACCATAGAAAAATGAATACTTTTCATAACTGTCGTGGTTATAAGTTAATAATATATTGAATTTCAATAAGGTATTGAACTAAAATCTAAAAAATAAAAAAGTAAAAAAAGGATGAGCGGCGGAAAGCAGGGTTTGAAAGGCCTCAGGGCAGACTTAATGCCCATCGCCTGAAGCCGGGGATTTTTGTAATATATGTCACTACTCTGCCAACGAAACTAAAACTCCGCGTTATTGGGGGTGCGCGGAAAAGGAATCACATCGCGGATATTGGTCATCCCGGTAACAAACTGAACCATACGTTCAAAGCCCAGCCCGAAGCCTGCATGGGGAACGGTTCCAAAACGGCGGGTGTCCAGATACCACCACATCTGTTCAACGGGTATATGCATTTCACGCATCCGGTTCTCCAGTACATCCAGCCTTTCTTCTCTCTGGGATCCGCCCACGATTTCACCGATGCCCGGCGCGAGGATATCCATGGCTGCTACCGTTTTGCCATCCGCATTCTGGCGCATATAGAAGGCCTTGATTTCTTTGGGATAGTTCGTAACAATCACCGGCTTCCTGAAATGTTTTTCAACCAGCCAGCGTTCATGCTCGCTTTGCAGGTCCGTACCCCAGAAGATATCATATTTGAATTTTTTCTTTTTATAGGCAGTGGACTGAAGCAGGATATCAATGGCCTCTGTGTACGTGATCCTTTCAAAATCCTGACTGGCTACAGCTTCCAGTTTTTCAATCAGCCCGGTTTCACTACGTTCATTCTGCGGCTTTTGCCTTTCTTCTTCTGCCAGCCGCTGGTCCAGGAAAACCAGGTCTGCCGGGTTATTTTTTAAAACATAGTCGATCAGGTAACGAACAAAGGCTTCGGCCAGGTCCATATTATCTTCCAGGTCATTAAAAGCCACTTCGGGCTCAATCATCCAGAATTCAGCCAGATGCCTGGCTGTATTGGAGTTTTCAGCCCGGAACGTAGGTCCGAATGTGTAGATCTCGGAAAACCCCATGGCCGCCAGCTCCCCTTCGAGCTGACCGCTCACCGTGAGGTTGGTGGCCCTTCCGAAAAAATCTTCTTTATAATCAACGGCGCCTTCTTCAGTACGCGGTGTTTCATCGAAGGGCAGGGTGGTCACTTTAAACATTTCGCCCGCCCCTTCGGCATCAGAAGCCGTTATGATGGGGGTATGCAGGTAAATAAACCCCCGCTCGTTAAAAAACCGGTGTACCGCAAATGCAAGGGCATGCCGCACGCGGAATACGGATCCGAAGGTATTGGTCCTGAATCGCAGGTGGGCGATTTCCCGCAGGAATTCAAGACTGTGTTTTTTCGGCTGAAGCGGGAATTTTTCTGCGTCGCTTAAACCCAGGATCTCCACGGTATCGGCTTTCAACTCCACCTGCTGGCCCTTTCCGGGGGAAACCACCAGTTTTCCCACCGCCCGCACCGAAGCCCCGGTCGTTATTTTCTTCAGGAGGATTTCATCAAACAAACCCAGTTCAAGAACCACCTGAAGGTTTTCATTGGTGGAACCGTCATTTAAGGCAATAAACTGGTTATTACGCAGGGTTCTTACCCATCCCATGACCGTAATTTCCTCTTTTCCGGCAGGCATCCCGAGGGCATCTTTGATTTTGACACGTTTATTGAACATTCAGCAATTTTAAGCTTGCGGGTGATTAAAGAAGGCAAAGATAATCCTTGAAATATTTTTTTAGATTTTCCGTTTTTATGCTAACATTGCAGCGGAATCAGGCTGATTCGTTCTTATCCTTTGCTCGCAACCGTCAGTTTTAGTCATTCCGCTCGTCCTTAATCAAAATACATTCACAAATCCTTTTCTACAGGTCAGTTCTTACTGCTGTAATTCTCAAGTTTTACTATGTACGACATACTTCAATTAAACGACATGCTCGTTCCAGAACTGCTCGATATTGCTGAGCAGCTGAAGATCCCCAATGCAAAAAAAGCTGATAAACAGGAACTCATTTATAAAATACTGGATAAGCAGGCCCTCAGCCCCAGTGAAAAAACGGACGGTGCGGAAGCCGACGACAAACCCAAGCGTAAACGCATCGTAAAAACGACTACCGCCAATTCAAGCGAAGAAGCTTATGTGGAAAGTGGTGACCCGGCCCCGAAACTGAAAAAGCCGGATCCAAAAAAAGACCTTAAAAAGAAAGAGGAAAAACCCCTGGTAAAAAAGATACGGAGGAAAGAAGACGAGCCGGTGAATGAAATTCAGTCCCCGGTTGAGTTCCACAAACCCCATCCGCATCCGAGACCGGAGCATGTGAACCAGCGCCAGGCCGAAGCCCCCGATGAAGCAGAAGGCGTTGAACCTGATAATAACCAAAACGGCCAGCAGGATACCGGTAATGAAGACAACAGCTCTGCAGCCGAACAAACCCGTCCGGGAAACGGCGACCCGCAGCAAAAAGTTTACCCGCAGCGCCGTAATGAAAATTTCAATATCGAATTTGATGGTGTGATCCAGGCCGAAGGCGTGTTGGAAATGATGCCCGACGGATATGGCTTCCTGCGCAGCAGCGACTACAATTACCTCTCCTCTCCCGACGATGTATACGTTTCTCCTTCACAGATCAAATTATTCGGCTTAAAAACCGGGGATACGGTCTACGGATCGGTTCGTCCGCCGAAAGAAGGTGAAAAATATTTCGCACTGCTCAAGGTAGAGACCATTAATAACAAATCTCCTGAAGACGTCAGGGATCGTGTTCCTTTCGACTACCTGACACCTCTTTTCCCTTTTGAAAAACTGAATCTTTTTGTCAGCCCGTCAGATTTTTCAACCCGGATTATCGACCTGTTCACCCCCATTGGCAAGGGACAGCGCGGCCTGATCGTGTCGC
>DHWT01000250.1 GCA_002413325.1 Chitinophagaceae bacterium UBA5175
AAATCAAATCCTTCCCCGGTATATCATGCCGATGTGGTGAAACGGATCCGGACGGGCAACTTCACAGATAACATGAAGGATATTGCGGATTGCGACTGGATCATTGAAGTGGTGGTGGAAAGGCTGGATATAAAAAAAACCATCTTCGCTGAAGTGGAAAAATGGCGCAGGCCGGGCACCCTGATCAGTTCCAATACATCGGGCATTCCCATACACCTGATGACTGAAGGCCGTTCGGAAGATTTCAGAAAACACTTCTGCGGCACGCATTTTTTTAATCCGCCGAGATATCTGCGCCTCCTGGAAATTATCCCTACGCCGGATACCGATCCGGAGATTGTACAATTTCTTCTGGAATATGGCGATCTCCACCTGGGAAAAACCACCGTCCTCTGCAAGGACAGTCCTGCCTTTATTGCCAACCGGGTGGGTGTATTCAGCATCATGGCGATCTTCAGTCTTATGGATAAACTCGGTCTGACGATTGACCAGGTGGAGGCCCTTACGGGTACCGTTATCGGCCGTCCCAAATCGGCCACCTTCCGGACAGCAGACGTCGTCGGACTGGATACGCTGGTGAAAGTGGCCAGGGGTGTATATGAAAATTGCCCGGCGGATGAAGCCCGGGATACTTTTATCATTCCCGCATGGCTCGACAAAATGATTACCAATAACTGGCTCGGCGATAAAACCGGGCAGGGTTTTTTCTCCAAGAGAAAATCTGCATCGGGCGAAAGGGAAATTTTTACACTCGACCTGAAATCGTTTGAATATAAAACTCGTGAGAAAACAAAATTTCCAGGACTGGAAGCCGCCAAACCCGTAGATGACCTTAAAGAACGATTAAAAATCCTGATTCAGGGAAAAGATGCATCGGGCGATTTCTACCGCCAGTTTCATTATGCGATTTTTTCCTATATATCCCATCGCATTCCGGAAATCAGTGACGAACTATATCGCGTGGACGATGCGATGCGGGCTGGTTTTGGATGGGAGATCGGTGCCTTCGAAACCTGGGACCTGTTTGGCGTGGAAGAAACGGTAAAGAAAATGGAAGCGGCCGGATACAAAGCGGCTGACTGGGTAAAAGAAATGCTGGCTGGCGGAACCGGCAGTTTTTACAAAGTGGACAAGGGGCAAAAACTTGCCTATTCGCCCGGGCAGAAAAAATATCTATCTGCGATAAGCGGCGACCCGCAGGCATTTATCGTGATGCGGAATTTTGAAAACCAGACCCTCTGGAAAAATTCGGCAGCCAGATTATATCATTTGGGTGACGAGGTACTGGGCCTGGAATGGTATACCAAGCTGGGAACCATTGGCGGCGAAGTGCTGGAAGGCATCCAGCGGTCTATTGGAATTGCTGAAGAAAAATACAAGGGTCTGGTTATCGCCAATGAAGCTCAGAATTTTTCTGCCGGCGCCAACGTCGGTATGATCTTCATGCTGGCTGTTGACCAGGAATATGAAGAACTGGATATGGCCGTGCGCTTATTTCAGAATACGATGATGCGCGCGCGTTATTCTGCCATTCCCGTGGTAGTCGCACCCCAGGGTCTTACGCTGGGAGGTGCCTGTGAGCTGAGCCTGCATGCAGACAAAGTGGTGCCTGCGGCCGAATCCTATATCGGGCTGGTGGAACTGGGCGTGGGCCTGATACCCGGCGGTGGCGGGTCAAAAGAATTCGCTTTGCGTGCCTCGGATGAATTGCATGCGGATGAACCGGAAACCATCACACTTAAAAACCGCTTCTTTACCATTGCAACAGCAAAAGTTTCCACTTCTGCGTTTGAAGCATTCGACATGGGTATCCTGAAAAAAGGAAGGGACTTTGTTTCGATCAACCCGGACCGCCGCATTGCGGATGCAAAAACCGCCGTTCTGGAAATGTACCAGGATGGATATACAACACCTGTACCGCGCACCGATATCAAAGTATTGGGACGTTCCGCACTGGGCGCGTTATATGCAGGTATTCACGGTATGTGGAGAGGAAACTATGCAACGGATCATGATGTGCTGGTGGCCAGAAAGCTGGCTTATGTGATGTGCGGCGGAGACCTGAGCGAACCCGCACTGGTTTCAGAACAATACCTGTTGGACCTGGAAAGACAGGCTTTCTTATCTCTTTGCGGGGAAAAGAAAACCCTGGAAAGGTTGCAGAGCGTCATCAAATCCGGTAAGCCGGTCAGAAATTAATTCAGTCATGGGAAAATTATTATTTGCAGCAGCGGCAGCATCTTTATTTTGTATCACGTCATGCCATAGCAATGAATCCTCCGGTTCCCCTGTGCAGAAAGCCGATTCATCTTTTGCAATCATCGGGAAAGTGACCGGACTGGATACCGGAATGATTTATATTTTCCATCTGCAAACGGGGAAAACAGATTCTGCTTCGCTGGATCACGGATTTTTTCAATTCAGGGGGAAAGCGGATTCGGTTGAATACTGCCAGCTCAGACTGGGTGAGCAGCACAAAGGTTTCTTCCTGGAAAACGGAAAAACAGCCATGCTTATCAAAAAAGATTCACTTCAAAATGCACTGATTTCGGGAACCCCGGTACAGGACGAATACAACGATTATCAAACCCTGTACAGCAAGCCGCTGACAGACCGGATGTCGGAAGTGGATAAAGCGTATGAAGCCGCCAGTAAAAGAAAGGATACCCGGACCGGGGACAGCCTGGAAAAAGTATTTGAAAAACTGGATCAGGAACAGAAGCAGCAGGTCGTGGACTATACCCAATCCCATCGGTCTTCTATTGTATCCGTCTTTGAGATTGCCGACATCTTTTCCTATGACTTCAGGCTGGGTCAGCTCGACAGTGTATACCGGATGCTGGATTCATCTGTCCGCTCCACTTATTTTGGCAGAACGATTCAAAATACCATTGAGAAAACAAAATTGACGGCAGTGGGAAATCCTGCACCGGATTTTTCCAGTAAGGATGTAAACGGCAGGACGGTGTCCCTTGCTTCCTTCAGGGGGAAATATGTACTCCTGGATTTCTGGGCCAGCTGGTGCGGACCCTGCCGTCTGGAGAATCCGAATATCGTAAAAGCATATCATCAATTTCATGATAAGGGGTTTGACATCCTGGGTGTGTCGCTCGACGAAACCCGGCCTGAATGGCTGCAGGCCATAAAAAAGGATGGCCTGAACTGGACCCAGGTTTCAGATTTGAAAGGCTGGCAGGCAGAGGTGGTTTCCCAATATGGTATCAAGGCCATTCCCATGAATTTTCTCCTCGATAAAAACGGGATCATCATAGCGCGGGGTCTGCGGGGAAATGACCTCGGGAACAAACTTGCTGAACAGCTGCGTTGACAGTCCTTTAATTAAGCTGATTTATGGGCGAAGCCGAGTGGTTACAATCCGAATCCATCATCCGCATCCGTTCGGATTTTTATTTTTATGGAGAAGCCGCTTCGGCGGCCCTTGCCGAAAACATTGCAGCAGATATCTCCAATCACTGGAATCAACCTTCCGGTATCGTGATGTTGAAACATATTCCGCACCAGGTTGAATTCGTCATCCGGGGATTTTATCAAAAAGATCTGCCACCGGAAAACGTCTGGTTCAATACGGATCCACGGAATAATTATTTCAGGATAGAAGAAGTTTCGCCGGTACACGTATCCTTTGTGGACGGCATTCAATGCAATACCGGGTATTTTAAGCTGGATAACCTGCTGCATAATTCCACCACGGCAGCCCATGAATATGGACATACCATCGGCCTGGATCATCCCGGGATACTGGATATCCGGGGCATGGGTCAGCCAGGGATCATGTATCCGCGCGGGACAGTTTGTGACCCGGCCTTTCAATACGACCCGGCTGCCGAACCCCTTCAGCCCGGCGGCACTATCAATCCCTATACAAGAAAAGTATTACAATCCGATATCGATCAGCTCCGCCTGCATAAACTGAGCTGGAATCAAAAAGGATTTGCCATTCTTGGAGACTTCTCGAGTATCTATCATGGAAAAGAAGATTCCAGCTCATAGGCCGCGTATATGTTAATTCATACGTTAATTCAGGCATCCGACTATGGCGTCTATTCTTTCATAAAAAAATACCAGTAAATCCTTTTACCGGATCAAATCACCGAAAGGGGCTTTATTTATGCCCCGCGGTCCTGTTTCTGGCATACCAGGGCCCAATGGAAGCAGGAAAACAATATAGTTCGCCATCCTGACGGATCTTCCTTCGTATGGAAGGCAAGGCCGGCAGCATATCTTTAACAACCATTTACACGCAGAATAGGATCCCGACAATAATACTCTTTGGTAAAAACATGTTCCTTTGTATCTTTCAATTGCCGTCCTGTTTATCATGATGGATATAGTTTTTAACAGCCGGATGTTCAGGAGAATAAATCTCTGAACAGAAAATTTCAAAAAAGTATTAGGTACATTAAAACCTCGATTAATGAAAAAACTGATCTGCGCACTGGCATTGGCCTTTTTATCTGCGGGCATCTCTGCCCAGCCAAGGCTTCCTGAACATTATTACTGGGAAAAACTTCCCAACGGACTGGAGATTGTAGTGATCGAAAACGATAAAGTTCCGCTGGCAACCATTGAGATCGCCGTCAGGAACGGCGCTTTTACCGAGGATTCCAATTATAACGGACTTTCCCATTTGTTTGAGCATATGTTTTTCAAAGCAAACCAGGATTATCCTGACCAGGAAAAATTCCTGAAACGCACACAGGAACTGGGTGCTATCTGGAACGGGACAACCGGCGACGAACGGGTGAATTATTATTTCACATTTGACAGGGACAGCCTGAACGCAGGATTGAAATTTATGAATGCCGCGATTCGTTTCCCGATTTACCGGTCCGAGGATATGAAAAAAGAAAGACCGGTAGTGGACGGGGAGTTTCAGCGCATGGAAAGTGATCCCGGTTCCCAGTTATACCTGGCCTGCCAGAGAAAACTCTGGGGCAGCCTGGTCACCCGCAAAAACGCCATCGGCATTCATGAAGTGATCAATACCGCCACGCCGGAAAAAATGATGGTCATAAAAAACAAATATTATTACCCGAACAATTCCATCCTCCTGATCTGCGGTGATGTGAAACATGAAGACGCTTTTGCCAAAGCAAAAGCAATTTTCGGAAACTGGGCACCAAGTGACTTTGATCCGTTTGCCAAATACCCGATCCCGGAGTTTTTGCCCCTGGTTTCCACCGAATATTTCGTGATGGAATCCACGCTTGCCCAAACACCCATCGCCATGTACATGTGGCAGGGTCCGGATACCCGCAACGATTCAGCGTCCACCGTTGCAGCAGATGTTTTTTTTACCATTCTCGGTATGAATTCCTCCAAATGGCAACAGGCCCTGGTGGACAAAGGACTGACCCCTTTCGCGGCTGCGCAATACCATACTGAAAAATATGTAGGCCCTGTGAATGTTTATATCATGCCCAACCCCGCCAGATTAAAAGCCTGCAACGATGAAGTAATAAACCAGATTAAACAATGGGGGAATGACGATTATTATACAGATGAACAGCTGAAAGACGCAAAAGAAATTTTGCGACGCGACGCAATCCGTCAGAGGGAAAAGCCATCGGCCCTTGCCAGTTATGTTACCTATAACTGGTGCAGCACTTCCCTCGACTACATGACGGATTATGAAAAGAATTGTCAGAAGATAACCCGGGAGGATATTAAACGATTCATCAGCCGGTACATCACAGGAAAACCTTATGTAGCCGGCATGGTCATTAACCCTGCGATGAATAAGAAGCTGAACGCATCTGAAAATTTCAAACCCGGTCTCTAATTTTAAAAACTTAAACATGCGTATGCAATCCTTTATAAAAAAACTTACAGGCGCGTTGTTGCTGGCAGCCTCTTTCTATACGGCCCTTGCCCAGAACAAACCGGCCTATGAGATGACCGTCAACGGCATCAAGGTAATCGTTCAACCCAGCGGGAATGAAATTGTGCAGGTATTAACGGTTATTAAAGGCGGGGTGCAGAATTACCCGGCGGATCAAGCTGGTATCGAGAGCCTCGCCATCACCGCGCTTACGGAATGTGGAACGAAAAAAGATTCCAAAAACAGCTTTAAGGATAAACTGGATAAAGTAAGTGCGGAAATCGGCGGATCTGCCGGAATGGATTATTCTTCCGTAACACTCAATTGTATCAAGAGTGACCTGGACCAGGTATGGCCGCTGTATGTAGATGCCCTCACGATTCCACTTTTCGACAGCGGTGAATTCGGCCGCATCAAGCAGGACGCTATCAGCAGTTTGAAATCCCAGGCTTCCCGGCCGGATTTTGCCATCTCAAAAATGGCCAGGGAAACAGCATTTAAAGGAAAAGACTATGCAAAATCCCCGACCGGCGAAGAAGAGACCATCAGTAAACTGACTGCCCCTGAAACCAAAGCCTATTATTCCTCCATCCTGACGCGTTCCCGGTTGCTGATCGTGGTAGTGGCAGAACTCGACCGCGTCACCATCGAGAAAAAAGTGAAAGAACTGACCGAAAATATTCCGGAAGGAAAACCCGTAAAACTGAGCCGTTATAATTATGTGCCTGCACGGAATACGTTCACTGAGGAAAAGAAAGCCGTGGCGACAAATTATATCCAGGGTATTACAAGCGGTCCCCAGCCGGGAACAGCGGATTTCAACGCGTTTGCCATTGCCATGAACATTTTTTATGACCGGCAGTTCCTGGAAGTCAGAACCAATAACGGATTATCCTATGCACCCCAAACCCGATTTAACGGCGGATTGACTCCCTATACCCAGATTATGGTGTCAACGACCAATCCGGATAAATATATCAGCGTTCTGAACAATCTGCTCGTTAAAACGCATACCGAAGGGTTCAAGCCGGAAGAAGTGAAAAACACAAAGACCGGTTATGTGACATCCTTTTATTATAAAATGGAAACCAATGCCGCACAGGCTGCTTCCCTGGCGTCGAATGAAATTCTTTTCAGCGACTGGCGCCGGTCACTTCGAATCAACGATGATTTGAAAAAGGTAACCGTGGACGATGTGAACAGGGCCTTCAATAAATATGTTAAAGACATTACCTGGGTATATCAGGGCGATACCAGCAAAGTAAATCCCTCATTATACACCGACGGCCCTCCAAATTCGAAATTGCCGGACAGCCGAATAAATAATGGTAATAAAAATTAGTCAGCGTGGAATGAGGTCCCTGAAAGCAGCATCTATCGTAGGATAAATAAACTGGAAGCCCTGTTGTTTCAATTTATTTGCACTGATGTGGCTGCTTTTCAGGACCTCTTCACTTCTTCCGCCCAGTAAGGTCCGGAGTATGAAATTGGGTACCGGGACCTGTATAAAAAAATTACCCTTTATCCTTTTGGCAAGTTCCACGGTAAAGGTCCTGTTATTAACAGGATTTGGCGCCACGGCATTATATACACCGGACCAGGCCGGATTCAGTATCGCCTCCAGGTATATGCGGCAGATATCTTCTATATGAATCCAGGAAATGATCTGTTTTCCACTTCCCAAAATACCCGCAATTCCATATTTGACAGGCTTAACAAATTCCGGGAAAGCACCTCCTTCATTGCTCAATACGATACCGGTGCGCAGGATAACCAGTCTTTTGCCCAGGTCCCGGACCGGTTGTATGGCGTTTTCCCAGGCGCGGCAGGTTTCACCCAGAAATCCGGGATCCGGCGGATCCGTTTCCACTGCAGGCTGTGAGAGGATTTCCCTGTACCAGCCTATGGCAGATGCACTCACTACAGAAACAATTTTATTGGGGATGCTGGTCATGGCTTTTATCAGCAGTTCGCTGCTCCGGGTACGGCTTTCAACAATTTCCTTTTTCCTTTTATTTGTCCAGGGTTTATCAACGACACCCGCTCCAGCCAGGTGAATCACATATTTTGCCTTTTGGAAAGCTTCCTCATTGGCCGATTGTTCTTCTATATTCCAGGCTGCATAGGAAATACCCGGTACAGAGCTCCTGTGTGCTTTCGGGTCCCGTGTGAGAATGATCACCTGGAATCCCCGGGATAGGAGGAATTTCGACAATGCCGTTCCGATAAGACCCGTCCCGCCTGTAATGATCACGGTTTCCATGGATGTCATTATATATGTATGAAAAAAATCCCTCCGGATAACCGGAGGGAATAAACAACTAAAAACAAACAAGATGTGAACCCTTAATCAGGTTTTTTGCCATCCAGAAAGCTATTGATGGTACTGATTTCACCTGGACCATTTTTATCGGCTTTAACTTCATACTGGCTGTAAAAACTCTCTACACTGGTTACCGTATTATACAGTTCCAGATTTCGGCGGATGTAGGCCGGCACAGTTTCAAACTCATTGTTCGGATCCGCAGCATTCATATTGAACGACAAGTTGCGCAATTTGTTGATCCTTTCTGCTGCCCGGCGTCTCAGGCCTTCTGCTTCGTCCTGCACTGCAGGCTCCTCTGCAGGCTGATCCGCCATAGATACCGTTTGCGTTTGATGGGCCCCAGGCACATCCGCCGCTGGAATATCATCTTTAAATACCAGCTGCATATCACCGGAAATATTTTCATCCGGAGTATTATTTTCTGCAGCTGCTGTAAACATCATCTGGTCCTTCAATGGAATTTCTTCAGGAAGAGATTCCCTTTGGGATGGTTCTTCGTCATAAATATTGGATGGCCGGGTAAGATATCCGCCGGATATGGCGGATACAGACGGTATATGATTCGACAGTGATTTTTTCTCCTGGTCTTTTTCTCTGAACGTGGGAACGGTCTCTTGCGAAAATATCCATTCTATTGGTTCTTCCACGATCTTTTTATCCACGGCTATTTCCGTGGAAATCCGGCTTTCCGTTTTTGCTGGCATAACCACCACGGGTCCTGTTTTTCCTGTCTTTTCCAACGGCACCGGTGCTTCAACAAGTCTGGGTGTCATCTCCTGCGAAAGGGCATGGACCGGAAGGGGCACCCTATTCAGGACGGCTGCTTCCACTAAGGGTTTCTCATTAGCAACCACTTGAGGTACCGGCCTTTCCTTCGGTTTAACCGTTTCCAGTTCAGGCATCTGCAAAGGCATGACGATTTTCTCCTCTTTTTTCGGGGCCGCCGGTTTTTCTTCGCGCTTAAAAGGATCCTTATATTCAAATCCGGTAGCTATGATCGTTATACCGATCTTATCACCCAGCGCGGCATCATATCCCAATCCCAGGATCACATCAGTATCCTCCCCTGCCTGGCTGATCAGATGACGCTGAATAATTTCCACTTCATCCATGGTAAATTCATGATCCCCCTCCGAGGAATTAATATTGATCAGTATCCATTTGGCCCCGCGGATATCATTGTCGTTGAGCAGGGGAGAATTGAGGGCCTCTTCGATCGCCTGTTGCGCCCGGTTATTTCCGGATGCGGCCGCGCTTCCAAGAATGGCCACACCTCCGCTCCGCATAACGGTGCATACATCCGCAAAATCCACATTGATCTGCCCTGTGCTGTTGATTACATCTGTGATACATTTGGCAGCCGTCGCCAGCACATTGTCCGCCCTGGAAAATGCTTCTTTCATTTTCAGGTTACCGAACTGATGACGAAGTTTGTCGTTACTGATCACCAGGAGCGTGTCAACATAATCCTTTAATAAGGAAATTCCTTCTTCAGCCTGCAACTGTCTTTTTTTACCTTCATAAGAAAAAGGTGTGGTTACGATACCCACGGTCAGTATACCAAGATCCTGGCAGATTTTCGCGAGGATGGGTGCACCGCCGGTTCCTGTTCCTCCGCCCATGCCGGCTGTGATAAAAGCCATTTTGGTATTTACTTCGAGGATGGATTTAATTTCCTCGAGACTCTCTTCCGTTGCCTGCCGGCCAATATCCGGGTTCGCCCCGGCTCCGAGTCCCTGGGTTAAAAGGGGTCCCAGCTGGATCTTGTTTGCGACGCGGCTCTGGGCAAGGGCCTGGGCATCGGTATTACAAATAATAAAATTGACTCCTTCAATTTGCTGGCCAAACATGTGATTGACTGCATTGCTGCCTCCGCCGCCNACACCGATCACTTTAATGATGGACGATCTTTCTTTCGGTAAATCAAACTGGATCATAAAATAGAGTTAATGGTTAGTAAGAATTTTTTACAGTGCGTGATCTTCTTCTTCTTTAAACAGGTCAATGATTCCGTCTTTGAACTTACCCCAGAAATCTTTTATCCCTTTGCGGTTTAAAATCCGGACCGCCTGTTTTTCTTCTTCCGTAACCACCACTTCATCTTTTATTGTTTCCGGAGTTTTTAAAGCGATCGGAATTTCCACCTGCGCATACGCTTTATCAAATTGTTTCCGGTTATGTTCATAATCACTGTATCCCTTCAGGATTAAACCGATACAGGTGGAATAGGTGGGCCGTGCCAGTTCTTCAATTTGTCCTGATGCCAGGTGTTCATTGGGATAACCGATGCGCGCATTCAGACCTGTTACATATTCGGTTAATTGTATCAGGTGTTTTAACTGGGCACCTCCGCCCGTGAGTACGATGCCGCCGTTCAGCATTTTGTTATCGAGCCCTACCTGTTTCAGGTGGTAGGAAACAAAATCCATGATTTCGCTCATGCGCGCCTGGATGATATTGGCCAGGTTCTTCACGCTGATTTCCTTTGCCGGCATGCCCCTCAATCCCGGGATGGTGATAAAGGCATTTCCCTTGGCTTCATTCGAAAGTGCCGATCCAAACTGCACTTTCATTTGTTCGGCCTGTGTTTTTAAAACACCGAGACCGGTTTTTATATCATTCGTTATATTTTCCCCGCCAAACGGAATCACAGCAGTATGTTTGAGGATGCCTTCATAAAATACAGCCAGGTCGGTGGTGCCGCCCCCGATATCCACGATGGCTACACCCGCTTCCAGGTCTTCCTGTCCCATAACTGCAGCGGCAGATGCCAGGGGTTGTAAAACCAGGTCCTTGGTTTGCAATCCGCTTTTATCCACGGCGCGACTGATATTCTTAATGGCATTTCGATCACCGGTGATGATGTGGAAATTGGCGCCCACTTTCACGCCTCCGTAACCGATCGGACTGATGATATTCTGAAAATTATCCACAGCAAATTCCTGCGGGATCACATCAATGATCTGGTCGCCTGCGGGGATATAGGTTTTATACTGATCAGCCACCAGCTGGTCGATCTCCTTCTGGGTAATTTCATTGTCCGTATTCTGGCGAACGATGTCCCCGCGGGTCTGCAGACTTTTAATATGATGGCCTGCAATGCCTACATACACTTCGGAAATACTCAGGTTGGGATTGGAAGCATAACAATTGTCCAGCGCCATACGTATGGCCTTGATGGTTTCATCTATATTCAGCACCTGGCCATGTTTAACGCCGTTGGAATTGGCCCGGCCAAAGCCCAGGATTTCCAGTTTTCCGTATTCATTTTTACGACCTGCAATGGCGGCTATTTTTGTGGTACCTATATCGAGTCCTACAATAATGGGTTGTTCCTGGTTCATGGTTTGGTTTAATTTATTGTTGTTTTTGATGTTTATTGCCTGGTTGATTGTTGTTTTCATTCTCTTCCGGAAAATCATAACTCCGGAGGTTTTGTTCAGTCAGGATATTCCTCTCCAGCGGTTTCACTTCCCGGATTTTTGCAGTATCGGTTTCCATCTTTTGGGCAAGGCGGATCATTTCCATCACATTTTTTCGCGCCTGGATGGAATCTGACCTCGAGATGACACCCTCTTTACGGGTGGCAACCACCTGGTTGGCATAAGCCAGTTTGATACCGGTATATTTTTCAAACCCGGTCTGGCTGATCACTTCTTTATAAAAAAGGAAGAGCCGGTGAAATTTATTTTTATAATCGCTGCCATCACCGAATTCAATCACCTGGTTCCCGATCAGTGGTATCATCTGGAATGTATTCGACCCGCCGATATGCACTTCCTGTATCTGGGCGGACCAGAAAGGGTCCCCGTTCAGAAAAATGGCAAGGTCCCTTAGCTGTCGGTCCAGGGCACTATCCCGCCGGGATCCGAATCTTTCAGCAGGATACCCGGTAAATACCGGTAACCTGAAAACACTTCTTCCGGAAAGCGCCATTTGTACCCCGTTGCTATCGATCAGGTAGCTGTTCCCGGAAATTGTTAGGAGACGTGCGACGGGCTGTCTTTCCCGGATATGCACATTTAATACCTGGTTATTATCAAAATACAGCTGCACTTCCTGTATCCAGCTGTTTTTGCGGAGCACGGTTTCCATTTTCAGCAGGTCAAAGGATGTCGTTTTCTTATTACGCCAGTCTTTCAACCCCTCGTTCTCCAGCATGGATGCCACATCCTTTTTATCCAGGAACCTGGCCTTCTCCCCGCCATTGATCTCTACCTGGAGCCCCTGGCAGAAGCTGCTGTTCTTGGTATTGATGGCAGCTACCAGCAATGCCAGCCCCGAGCCGCCCAGCAGGCACCAGAGCAAAACGGTGAAAATTTTTTTCAATGGGCTCTTTATATTCATTTTGTTTTCAGTATTTCTGTGAGCGGCTGAACCAGATCATCAATATCTCCCGCACCCGCTGTGATCAGTACCATTTTCTCTCCCGGTTGAATGGACCTCGCCCGGGCCAGTACTTCGGGTTTATCCAGGATCTTCGCTTGTACCTTCTCCATTTTATTCAGAATGGTTGCACTGCTGATCCCACTGATGGGAAGTTCCCGGGCCGGATAAACCGGCAATAAAATCACTTCATCGGCTTTGTCCAGAATTTTCGCAAAACCATCAGCGAAATCACGGGTCCGGCTGAATAAATGCGGCTGGAAAACAACCAGCATCTTCCTGTCGGGAAAAAGTTCCCGGACACTGCTGATCAAAACCTCCAGTTCGCGGGGATGGTGTGCATAGTCGTCAATATATACCGGGCCTGTGCCCTGCACATGATAATCAAACCTTCTCCGTACGCCGCGGAAATTATGCAGGGCCGGAATGATTTTTTCACCACCCAGACCCAGTTTGCGGCAGGCTGTTATGGCAGCCAGGGCATTTTCCACATTATGCCACCCGCCCACATTCAACTGTACGTCCTGCAGTTTTCCCTGCTTTCCTTCCACATCAAAAACATAATGCCCCGACCGGATCCGGAGATTTTTCGTATATACATCGGCGTTATGATCAGTCAGGTGGTAACTGAGCTGCCGGATATCACCGGCGGGTGGCGGAACCGGCAGGCCATGTTTCTTCACCAGGGTTCCGCCGGATTTGATTTTTTCGCTGAAAGCAATAAATGCCTCTTTTACAGCCTCCCCGGTTCCATAAATATCCAGGTGATCGGCGTCCATGGAACTGATCACGGCGATATCCGGGTGCAGGTTCAGGAAGCTCCTGTCATACTCATCGGCTTCCACCACGCAGATATTGTTAGGATGGCTCCAGAAATTCGTGTTGTAATTGGCAGAAATGCCACCCAGGAACGCATTGGACCCGATACCGCTGTCGCGCAGGATATGAGCGATCATGGTACTGATAGTGGTTTTACCATGGGTACCGGCCACACAAACATTCAGGGAGCCTGCAGTAATCAGTCCCAGTACTTCACTCCGCTTCATCAGTTCATATCCGTGATCCCGGTAATAATTCAGTTCCCGGTGATCATTTGGTATAGCGGGCGTATAGATCACCAGTTGCACATCTTTCGGGATAACTGCTGGATCATCAGTATAAGAAACCGGTATGCCCTCTTCCACAAGGGCCTTTGTAAGGGCCGTTTCCGTTTTGTCATACCCGCTCACCCTTTTCCCCTGGAACCGGAAATAGCGTGCCAGGGCACTCATGCCGATTCCGCCGATACCGATGAAATAGAGATTCTGTATATGTTTAAGTTCAGCCATTCAGTGTTTTCAAAATTTCTGATGCAATTTTTTCGTCGGCGTCCGTGATCGCCAGTTTACCGATATTTTCCTTTAATACTTCCTGTTCCGGTTTGTTTTTCGCCAGCCTGAGTATTTCAGACACCAGTTTATCACCGGCATCCTTGTCCGCAATCATCAGGGCCGCCTTTTTTTTAACCAGGTTTTGGGCATTTACCGTCTGGTGATCTTCAGCTGCGTGTGGATAGGGGACAAAAATCACCGGCTTGCGTACCGCGCATAGTTCATACAATACAGATCCGGAACGGGAGACAACAATATCTGCCGCCGCATAGGCGTATTCCATTCCTGAAATAAATTCGCCGGTCCAGATCAGCCGGGATTCCACTGCATGAGCCGCCGCCTGGACCGTATGGGATTTACCTGTTTGCCAGATCAACTGGATCCCGCTTTTGACCAGCAGGGGGATACCTGCATCGATGGCTTCGTTCAAGGACCGGGCACCCAGGCTTCCTCCCGTTACCAGCACCGTTGTATATTGGGGATCCAGTCCGAAAAATGCAAGTCCTTCTTCCCGGGGAATACGGTTAGCCAGTACCTGTTTACGTACCGGGTTGCCCGTATGAATGAGGCGCGCCGCAGGAAAAAACTTTTCCATGCCATCGCTGGCCGCAAAAATGCGGGTGGCTTTTCTCCCGAGCAGGATATTGGATTTGCCCGCAAAGGAATTCGACTCGTGAATAAAAGTGGGTATTCCTCTGGCCTGTGCATAACGAAGCACCGGAAATGTGCTATACCCGCCTACACCGATAGCTGCCTGCGGATTAAAGGATTGAAATATACGCCTCACCTGCAGAAAACTTTTAACCAGTTTATAGGGCAGGGTGAAATTTTTTATCAAAGAGCTCCTGTTATAACCTGCGATATCAATTCCAATGATGGGATAACCGGCCTCCGGGATCTTATCCATTTCCATTTTCCCGTTTGCACCCACAAATAGAATATCCATACCCGGTTCATTTTTTTTCAATGCATTGGCAATGGCCAGGGCAGGGAAAATATGCCCACCCGTACCGCCCCCTGCTATGATAATGCGTTTGCTCAAATTTGAGAATTTGAGAATTTGAGAATATGAGAATATTCAAGTGGAAATACGATCATAAAAAAGAATATTAAAGACAAAACTATTTTCATCCCGTTTTTTTCAAATGCCCTGATTTTCTTCAGCCCCTTCCGATTCCAGCGTCGCCTTATCTTCTCCTTCAATTCTTTCCGCATTGCGTGCCACACTTAAAATGATTCCGATGGCCAGGCAGGTAAATAAGAACGAACTTCCGCCCATACTTACCAGGGGCAGGGTAACACCGGTTACCGGGAAGAGGTTTACATTCACGGCCATATTCGCGATCGCCTGGATCATGAGTGTGAAACTCAGTCCCAGGGCCAGGAAAGCGCCGAAGGCGAATGGACATTTTTTAAATATGCGAATGCTCCTGAAAAGAAAAACCAGGTAAATAAACATGATGATGGCGCCACCGATCAGACCATACTCTTCAATGATGATAGCATAAATAAAATCGGAATATGGGTGCGGAAGAAAATTCCGCTGGCGGCTGTTACCCGGGCCCAGCCCGATCCATCCACCATTGGCTACGGCGATCTTTGCCTGGTTCACCTGGTAATTATCATCTGCCTTATTCTCCTTTGTGCTATACATAAAGTTTTCCACGCGGTTGATCCAGGTATCCACGCGCACCAGTAACCCGGAATGCGTTGACGGCTGACGGCTGACAGCCGACGGCTCGGCTGTTTTATGACGTATAACGGCAGCCAGCACAAGGAGCATCACCGGGATCATGGCAATACCCATCGTAAGTAAGAGATGTTTGCCACTGACCCTCCCGATGAACATCAGCATCATACAGGTTGCCCCGATGAGCAGGGCAGTGGAAAGATTCGCTGGTACGATCAACAGGCAAACCACTGCCACCGGAAGGATCACGGGCAAAAATCCCTTTTTAAAATCTTTTATCTGATCCTGTTTCCGGCTAAGCAGGCGGCTGATATACATGATCAGGGCAAGTTTGGCCAGGTCGGAGGTCTGAAAAGTCATATTCACGATGGGCAGGCGTATCCAGCGGCTTCCTTCATTCAGTTTCACCCCGAAAAATAAAGTGTAGAACAGCAGGGGTATGGAAATGAGA
The DNA here is from genome assembly GCA_002413325.1 of Chitinophagaceae bacterium UBA5175. Lineage (GTDB taxonomy): Bacteria > Bacteroidota > Bacteroidia > Chitinophagales > Chitinophagaceae > Puia. Next base: position 16,066 of record DHWT01000250.1, read on the forward strand.
AAGAGAATCTTCGCCACCCGTGCATAAATGATATAATTCACCTGGTGGGCAAAGTAAATGATCATCACCCCGGCCATGATAAATGCAAATTGTTTGAAGAGGTAGATCTCCGTATTGCCTTTATACATTTTATAGGCCAGCAGTCCTGTAGAACTGTATACGGCCAACAGGGAGACCAGTGCCAGCAGTACTACGACCGCCCAGATTACTTTATCGCCCCGGGTTTTTGAACCCAGGTGTTTGAAAGCGCGCATTTCTATCGTACTGTTGTCCCGCAATTGTTCAGTTTTCCAATTATATCAACTTTTCAATCTTTCAATTTTTACAAATCCCTGACCGCTTCTTTAAACTGTTTTCCCCGATCCTCATAATTTTTAAACAGGTCAAAGCTGGCGCAGGCCGGGCTGAGCAACACGACATCCCCTTTCACTGCCAGCTGAAAACTGGCTTTAACCGCTTCCCTCGCTGACCCGGTATTTACAATCAACGGTACATCCTGGCGAAAGGCTTCATGAATCTTCCGGTTATCCAGTCCCATGCAGACAATGGCTTTTACTTTTTCCTTTACAAGGGCATTCATCAGGGTATAATCATTTCCCTTGTCTATTCCGCCCAGGATCAGGATCACCGGCTTCTGCATGGTCTCCAGGGCATACCAGGTGGAGTTTACGTTGGTGGCCTTGCTGTCGTTGATAAATTCCACACCCCGTACCGTACTGACATATTCCATCCGGTGCTCCAGCGATTCAAAACTCTGTACGGCTTCACGGATCTTTTCCTTACGTATCCCGATCGTAACCGCTGCAAGACCAGCCGCCAGTGTATTGTACTGGTTATGAATTCCCTTCAGGGCGAAATCATAAATACTCATTTTCAGGGTTTCATTCCCCGCCTGCAGATGCATTTGCCCGTTTTTGATAAATCCTCCCTGGTTTGGTTCCTGTTGCATGGTAAATGGTAATGATTTGGAATGAAATGGGTATTCTTTAATATATTTCTGAATCACGGGATCATCCGTGTTATAAATAAAATAGTCGTCTTTCGTCTGGTTTTTAACAATGTTGAATTTGCTCCTTATATAATTCTCAAACCTGTATTCATACCGGTCCAGATGGTCTTCCGTAATATTGGTCAGTATGCCGATATCCGGCCGGAATGTCCGGATATCATCCAGCTGAAAACTGCTGATCTCTGCGACATACCATTCTTTCGGGTCCTCCGCAACCTGCCTGGCGATAGAGATCCCGACATTCCCGACCAGTGCGCAATCCAGCCCTCCATGCTTACAGATATGATGGGCCAGGGAAGTGGTGGTTGTTTTTCCGTTACTTCCCGTGATACCCAGGATCCGGCTCTTCCCTTTATGGCGGTACGCCAGTTCCATTTCACTGATCACCGGAATCCCCTTTTGCCTGATTTGCCTGATAAAAGAACTTTTTTCCGGAATGCCCGGACTCTTCATCACTTCACCGGCATCCAGAATTCTCGCCTCACTGTGTTTTCCCTCTTCATATTCGATTCCTTTTGCTTCCAGAACGGATTTATATTTTTCCATAATCCTCCCTGAATCTGAAACAAATACCCCGTATCCTTCTTTAGCGGCCAGAACGGCCGCACCCACACCGCTTTCACCGGCACCCAGGATGATTATTTTTGTCGACATACTTTTAACGTTTAAAGCCTAACGCTCAACGCCTATATTCACGGCCAACGGTCAACGTTACAAGGGTGGATCAGGGTTTTTCAAAAGCATAGATAAATACTGCACCACAATAATTTCAAACACGGTTTTCGCAGATGGACGGACTGGTTTTTCAATAATCTTTTATCCTTACTTATCTTATTTTCAGTGTCACGATCGCGAATACCACGCAGAGAATTGTCACAATCCAGAACCGCGTTACGATTTTACTTTCATTATACCCGAGTTTCTGATAGTGATGATGCAGGGGACTCATCAGGAAAATCCGCCGGCCCTCCCCAAACTTTCGTTTGGTATATTTAAAATAACTCACCTGCAAAACCACGCTGATATTTTCTACCAGGAAAACACCACAGAAAATCGGGATCAGCAATTCCTTTCTTACAATTACTGCCAGTGCTGCGATAATGCCTCCCAGCGTCAGGCTGCCCGTGTCCCCCATGAATACGGTTGCTGGGTATGCATTGTACCAGAGAAATCCCAGGCAGGCGCCGATCAGTGCCCCGATGAAAATGGACAATTCACCGAGATTGGGGATATACATGATGTTCAGGTATTCCGCGAAACGCAGGTTACCGCTGGCATAGGCGAAAACACCCAGACAGACACCGATCACCGCGCTCACACCCGTTGCCAGTCCGTCGATGCCATCCGTAATATTGGCACCGTTCGACACTGCCGTGATAATGAAAATCACGATTACGATGTATAAGATCCAGGTAGCGCCGCGCAGGGCCGGCGGTAAGAGCTTGGAATAATTAAACTCATGGTTCTTTACAAACGGGATGGTGGTGATGGGCTCCCTGGCTTCCACGAAAAGTTTTTCCCTTCCATCCAGGATCACTTTCTTCAGACCGATCGTATCCGTGGGTTTATTATCGCCCACAAACTCCCGCCACACCTTGGTATTACTGTTGAAATAGAGGGTGGCCGCAACCACGAATCCGAGTACCACCTGGCCGAGTACCTTAAACCATCCCGCCAGCCCGTCCTTATCTCCCTTTTTATAAGTGATGCCCTGCTTTTGCGCCATTCTCTTGGCCCGAAGTTTCAGGTAATCGTCAATGAAACCGATCATTCCCATCCAGAGCGTACTGAATATCATGAGGCGGATATATGCTTTATTCAGGTTGGCCAGCAGCAGCGTGGGTACCAGGATGGCCATGATGATGATGATGCCCCCCATGGTTGGCGTTCCTTTTTTCTTATGTTCTCCTTCCAGACCCAGTTCCCGGACGCTTTCACCAACCTGCAGGGTCCGCAAGTAATTGATCAGTTTTCTTCCAAACAGCATGGAAATCACAAGCGACAGGATAACCGCCAGCAACACACGAAATGTGATGAACTGGAACAAGGCACCTCCGGGTACTTTAATGCCTGATTGCCTGAGCCAGTTGAATAGATGATACAACATGTTACTGATCCGACTGTTTAAATCTGTTTACGGGATGCAATCCCAATCCTATTTGTTTAACAATTCAAAAATTTCCATAAGCACGGCTTTATCGTCGAACGGATATTTAACTCCTTTTATTTCCTGGTATTTTTCATGACCCTTGCCCGCCACCAGCACGATATCGGAGGGCCGGGAAAGGTTTACCGCTGTTTTGATGGCTTCCTTCCGGTCAATGACCGACATATATTTTCTCCGGGCCGCGGTATTAAGTCCTGCTTCCATGTCTTTCAGGATCGCCCCCGCATCTTCCGAGCGGGGGTTATCGGATGTGAAAACCACCTGGTCGCTCAGCTGACAGGCCACTTCTCCCATAACCGGCCTTTTGGTTTTATCGCGGTCGCCGCCACAGCCTATGACCGTGATGATGCGTTCATCGTTCTTCCGCAGTTTGAGCAAAGTGCCGAGAACATTTTCCAGGGCATCCGGTGTATGGGCATAATCCACGATGCCAACAATTTTTTCCCTGGGTGAAATCATGTAATCAAATCTTCCTTCCGCTCCGCTCAGCACGCTGAGGTTGCGCAGGATCTCGGCTTTTTCCTCACCCAGGCATACCGCCGCGCCAAAAACTGCTAGCAGGTTATATGCATTGAACGCACCGATCAGCCGGAAATGCACTTCCTGGTCATTCACCAGCATTACGAGACCGGTCAGGTTATTTTCGAGGATTTTTCCTTTATAATCCGCAACGGTCTTTAAACTGTAGGTATATTTTGCAGCCGCGGTATTCTGCAGCATCACTTCGCCTCTTTTGTCATCCACATTTGTCAGGGCAAAGGCAGCGGAAGACAGGTGGTCGAAAAATGATTTCTTGACCCGGATATATTCTTCAAAGGTTTTGTGATAATCGAGGTGGTCATGGGTGATGTTGCTGAAAATGCCGCCGGTATAAAATAATCCTTCAATGCGGTGCTGGTGGATCGCGTGGGAGCTGGTTTCCATGAACACATGGGTGCAGCCCGCTTCCAGCATATCATGCAGGAGCTGGTTCAGCGATATCGGATCCGGCGTGGTATGCGTGGCCGGCAGGACCCGGTCGCCGATATGATTCTGCACGGTGCTCAGCATCCCGCAGGTATAGCCAAAGGAACTGAATAATTTATAAAGCAGGGTGACGATGGTTGTTTTCCCGTTCGTGCCGGTAACGCCCACCAGTTTCATTTTTTCAGAAGGCTGGCCGAAAAAATTATGTGCCAGTAACCCGGAAGCAGCCGCACTGTCTTCAACCTGAATATAAGTAATGCCGGGAGCGATGACTGCCGGCATCTTTTCGCAAATGATGGCAGCCGGCTGTGCAGCGGCAGCGGATTCGATAAACTGATGGCCATCAGCATAGGTTCCCTTTACGGCGATAAAGGCGGAACCCTTACCCACTTTGCGTGAATCCAGTTTCAGGTCCCGGATGTCCACGTCGAGTTTACCCTGAACGGACCGGATGCGCACTTTATATAATATTTCCTGCAGAATCATCAGTTCAGATCCAGTATGAGTTTTTGATTTTTGGATACGAGGGTTCCGGGAGGTATACTTTGTTGTTTTACCTTCCCTGTTCCGCGTGTGGTTACTTTTATATGGCCCGATTCGAGTAAAAACAATGCGTCTTTCAAGCCCATCCCCTTTACATCGGGCACCTGCCCGGGTTCTTCATTTTTTAGCCTTACAACCGGCTGATTTTTTTCACGGTACATACCCGCCCATTTTTTATCGGGAGACGAATCCGTAAAAGGCATCTGCAGGGTTTGCAATACCTTTTTTATCTCTCCGGCAGAACCTGCATAATAATACGCCGAGCTGTCTTTTTTCAGCAGACCCGTATAGGAAGCCAGCTGATTGCTGTCGGGTGAAAGGGCTTCCATACTCATCAGCTTGTCGGCCACTTCCCGGAAAACAGGGCCGGCCACGGATGCACCCAGGTATTTTTTTGCAAACGGCTTATTTTTAATCACCACGATACAGGTATAACGGGGATGGCCAGCCGGAAAATAACCTGCGAATGATGACTGGTAGATATGATCCGCATATCCGCGGTTGCCGTTGGCAACGAGTGCAGTTCCTGTTTTACCTGCCACGGGATAAAAGCAATTTTTAAATACCGTCTTTCCGGTTCCCCGGATACAAACTCCTTCCAGGCAGGTTTTCAACTCAGCGAGTGTTTCATCGCTGCAGATTTTCTCCATCAGGACGACGGGTTGGTTCTGCCGTTCGATACCTCCTGCAAACTGTACCGAATTCACGAGGTATGGTTTCATCATCCGGCCATTGTTGGCAACGGCATTATATAAAGTGAGTGTTTGCAGGGGGCTTACCAGCACTTCATAACCAAAAGCCATCCAGGGAAGGGTGCTGGCACTCCAGCTGCGGGATTTCGGAGATTTGACAATGGGTATGGTTTCCCCCGCGAGATCAATACCCGTTACCTGGTTAAGCCTTAATTTTTTGAGGTGATCCACAAATTGCTGTGGTTGCTTTCCATAATGGGCCATGACGAGTTTAGCCATACCCACATTGGAACTATGCTCAAAAGCCTGTTCCACCGTAACATCACTGACTTCCTGTTTTTCCGCATCATGCACGGTACGGGTCCCGATTTTCCAGGTACCTCCTTCGATATTGAGGTGATCGTTTAAACGGACTTCATGATCCTCCAACAGGGATAAAAGCGTAGCAAGTTTAAAAGTGGAACCCGGTTCAGATGCACGGATCGCGTAATTCAGGTCTTCCCAGTAACTGCCATCAGGTTGCCTGCCGAGGTTGGCCATGGCTTTGATTTTCCCGGTGGCTGTTTCCATGACAATGCAGGTTCCATGTTCACATTCATTTTCGATCATCATGGAAAGCAGGGCATTTTCTGCGACGTCCTGCGTATTCACATCAATCGTGGTCATAATATCTTTTCCGTTTTCCGGATCGATTTCATATCCTTCGACCGGAATATAAGTGCCTCCATTCAGGTAACGCACCAGCCTTCGTCCGTTTTCCCCACGGAGGAGGCTGTCGTAAATTCGTTCCAAGCCGACGTTCTGGGCGTTGTCACGCGATAATCCGATGGTCCGGTTGGCGAGCAGGCCGAAGGGGTTCAGCCTTTTGCTGGAAGCATCCATGATAAACCCGCTCTTATTTCTGCCCTGCCTTACGAGTGGGAATGACCTGAGTTTTTTGTACTGGTCGAAGCTGAGGTTGCGGTGCAGGAGATAATACCGGTCTTCCGCCTTGTATTCCTGCAGTAATTGTTTTTTGTAGGCGGCGGCGGACTGGTCTCTGAAAAGATTCGCGAGACAAAGCGAAAGGGAGTCGAGATTTTCTTTAAAACGTTTTCCGTTTTTCTCCCGGAGCCCGTCGGCACCGAAATCAATATAGATATTAAAATAAGGGACCGAGGTACTTAACATATTTCCGTCTTCACTGTAAATCGTTCCTCTTTCCGCACTGAGGTCAACATATTTCTGATGCAGACTATCACTCAGTGCTCTCCAGTATTTTCCCTGCACATGCTGGATAAAAAAAGCCCGGCCCAGCACAGCTGCACATATCAGCACCATTCCCAGGAAACACAGGTAAACCCTCCACAGTATGTCTCTTCTTAATTCCACCGGGTATCGGGGATATGGGTGATAAAAATTATTTCATTTATTCAGGCTGTCACTAAGGACCAGCGGGGGTGATGACAGGGGCTTCAATCCGAATGGTTCAACCGCTTTGGCCAGTTCACTTTGTTTGCTGCGGAACATGACTTCGCTCTTCAGGCTTTTGAATTCATATTGCAGCTCCTGCAGCTCCCTGCCTGTTTTTCCGATGTCACGCACCACACGGTCTGCGTAATGACCATTATATATGTAGACCACGGCCAGTAAAGCGAGGAAAAGAAAAAAAGGCAGGTTGTGAACCATCCACTGGTAGCGGATCAGGCTTTTGGCCTTGTTTTTTTTACTTCCGAAAACTTTCATGATGGCAGTGTGATGAATAAAAAAATTAGGGTACGATTATCATACTGAGATTTCTTAGGTAGGGGATTTAAGCTTTTATATTTTTTCTGCGATTCGCAGCTTGGCGCTTCTTGCACGCGGGTTCAGGCTGAGCTCTTTCCCGGATGGCGTTACCGGTTTTTTGGTAATCGCCCGGAATGGGGGAATGGATGTGGCGGATCCGAAGGGATCAGGTTCATCTTTTTCTTTTTCTTCAAAATGGCCACTCCGGAAAAACTGTTTTACCATCCGGTCTTCAAGCGAATGAAAACTGATGACCACAATCCGGCCACCGGGTTTCAATACCGCCGGGGCCTGTTCGAGCATTTCACGCAGCGCGCCGGTTTCATCATTTACTTCAATCCGCAAAGCCTGGAATACCTGTGCGAACCACCTGTTGGGATTCCCTTTCACCAGATCCCCGACAGCCTGTTTAAATCCGTGAACGCTGCGAAATGGTGTTTTGCTCCGCAGCTGCACGATGGCTCTAGCCAGGGTTTTCGCATTCGTCACTTCCCCGTAGCGGCTGAAAATTTCCTGCAGCTTCTGTTCATCAAAGGTGTTCAGAATGGTTTCCGCAGTGAGCGACTGCCGTTTGTCCATGCGCATGTCCAGATCCGCCTCCGAACGGGTGGAAAATCCGCGGGTGGGTTCATCAAACTGATGACTGCTCACGCCCAGATCTGCCAGGATGCCGTCTACCGCCGTTACCCCGTAAAGTCGCAGGAATCTTTGCAGGTGACGAAAGTTATGCGGGATGAAAACAAATCTTTCGTCCGTCAAACGGTTCCCCCCTGCATCTGTATCCTGGTCGAATCCATAAAGCCGGCCCTCAGGATTCAGGTGCGCCAGGA
>DHWT01000315.1 GCA_002413325.1 Chitinophagaceae bacterium UBA5175
CCGGATAAAATTCCGTTTAAACGGTATGGGCCGTATCCGGGCACCATAGATCAGGTTGTTTTCTTTCATGAGCCTGTTCACGTTCTTGTGATTGAATTAATCCCGCCGGTCTCCTGATCCCGGTTTGATCAGGGTATCCGGGCTACCTGTGAGGGACTAAGTCCATACGAAGTCCATTAACTGATGCACTTCGTATGGACTTAGTCCTGTTTCATCAGGGATACGATAGGGCAAAAGGGCTAAGGAGACCAATCACATTAAACATCTTAACAGGGCAAGATAATATGGTGCCAGATGGGCGGATACGGTTAATAACCTGATATTCTACAACTTCCGCGGAGCGTATTATATACGGGCAAAGCTCCGTTTCCGTCAGGCTCACCCAATCTTCCGTGAGGAGCGGTTTTAATTTTAGGAGGGCTGGCAAAATCGGCAGGCAAATCCGGGGTGTCATCCGGCCAATAAATCCCTGTAAATCAGATAAGCTCATGATTTACCGGTTTACCGGTGCTATGAACTAAAATGTCGGCTGGAAAGAAAAGCAGGATCCGGCTTCCCCCAATTCGCCGGAACGGGCTGCCATTTATACAAGGGTTCCAGTTTAACGACCAGGCGGATCTGTCATCCATTATGGCCATCCGGGTTTCCTTAAGTAATGCTGAATCCGGATTGATGGAAGTCCGATTAGCACCCTTTGTTACCGGCGAGTAACCCGCCGGGCAACCCATTATATTTCTGGTAATTTTTTCCGGATTTGCCGAAGCGGTTCTTCGAGGTTGTTCGTAGTACACAGGACAATACGCTCTACCACAGTATATACGCGGTACTTCTGCCACCTCCCGCCTCTTTTGTCAATATTTGCTTATCTGTAAGATCCTGTATATCTCTCAATGCAGTGTCCTGCGAGGTTTTTGTAATCTTTGCCCATTTCGAAGTATTTAACTTTCCATCGAACCCGTCCAGTAATTTATTCAGCATAATCCGCTGCCTGTCATTCAACGGAGTGGCAGCATGTTTTTCCCAAAACCTTGCCTTTTTTAATACGCCGCTGAGTGTTTCATCGGTTGCAGCAATGGCCCGGTCCAGGCATTGCAAAAACCAGAGAAGCCATTGCGTGATATCAAGCGAACCTTTTTGTATGGTTTCTAAGATGGCATAATATTCTTTTCTTTCTTTTCTGATTTGTGCGCTCATGCTGTAAAATCGCTGTGGCGTGCCATCGGCTCTTGCCAGCTGCATATCGGCTATGGCACGTGCTATCCGGCCGTTTCCATCATCAAACGGATGGATGGTGACAAACCATAGATGGACAACGGCCGCTTTTAGTACAGCATCCAGGGTATTATTTTCATTGAACCAATTAATAAACTGCCTCATTTCGGCCTGCAGGCGATCGGCATCAGGCGCTTCATAATGAACTTTTTCTTTTCCCAAGGGACCAGAGACCACCTGCATGGGATCATCTTTTTTATTATCACGCCAGGCAGCCACAACAATTTTGTGCATACCGCTTCGGCCTGTCGGAAATAAGGCCGCATGCCAGCCGAACAGCCTGTCTTCCGATAAGGGTTGCTTGTATTGTTGTGTCGCATCCAGCATCATCTCTACAATACCTTCCACATGCCTGTCGGCCGGAACCAGGCCGGCAATATCCATCCCAAGCCGCCGGGCAATGGATGATCTTACCTGTTCGGCGTCCAGCAATTCACCTTCAATTTCGCTTGATTTCAGCACGTCGAGTGTAAGTGTTTGCAGAGTTGCTTCAGACTGCAACCGGAACCCTAAGCCTTCCATTCTGCCCAAAAGTTTTCCCTGCCTGTGGCGTAGTTCCGCCAGCAATGTGGTAAGCTGCTCCTGCCGCCATGTAAAATGCGGCCAATTGGGTAACTGATGAATATAGAAAGCCATTCACCGTATTTTATGCGGCGAATATAGACGATATTCACCGCACTGAGAAATTATTACCGCACATTTTGCGGGAAATATAGTCGTTATTCTCCGCATCGTTGAAATGGGGCACTTTGATGGCCAAGGGGAATCTGCTTTTCATAAATACGGAAAATCATGATTTCATGTAAACCGCTTCAGTTCTAAAATTCGCGAGTAAACTATATCGAACCACGTGGTTACAGACTACTTGTAAGGATAAAAAGCGAGATTAAGCCAGTTACTAATATTGAAAAGTTGTCTACTGACGAGCTGATTGAATAGATGGCTTCGTTGATGCACATCATAAAAGCTAGTGATTTGTATCATTAAAAAAAGCATTCGCTTGATTTATATTTAAGCTCTTTTTGGCATGCCTGTCTTGTTATGACCATACATCCTGTATGGCATGATTATATTTTTATAAAACAATAATTAAAGGACTTTCAAAATTTAATTTTATGAAGCCATATACTTTTTCTAAAAATATGGTGCGAATTGTTCTCGCAATTTTTAGCATCGTAGCATTTATTTCTTGTCAAAAAGATATTCCTCAAATATTCAAGAAAAATGGTTGGGAAGCGGACAAGCCTGTTGTTTTCGTAGGAGGTTATGAATTTAACGGAAAACATAGTGTTGCAAAATGCTGGATAAATAATGTGGGTAAAATACTTTCTGACGGAACAAAAGACGCGGTAGTAACTTCCATTTTTATAGCAGGTAACGATGTATATATTGCTGGTTGGGATGGAGGACCTGTATATTGGAAAAATTTCAATGAAAAGAGCCTTCCTGTTAAATTTGCAACTCAAAAATTAAATGCTTCTGCAGGGACAATTTATGTATCAAATAACAACGTATTTATCGCTGGAAAAGATAGCACGAGGGCAGTGTACTGGAAAGATGGTACAGAAATAATGCTGAATACTACGAATGCCAAGGGCCATTATGACTATTCTACTGCTAATTCAATTTTTATAGCGGGCAACGATATATATGTTGCCGGTTCCCATGGTCCCAATGCCGTTTATTGGGAGAATGGTGTAGAGGTATACCTTACTAATATTATTTCGCCTGGAGACTTGTATGGTTATGAAAAGGCTAATTCAATTTATGTATCAGACGGTAATGCATATGTAGTTGGAGCTGGTTATTATGTAGGTGCAGTCTTTCCAATGCCAAGATATTGGAAAAATGGAAATGACGAATCTGCAACGTTGAGTCATTGGAATTTGGGATATTACGCTACAAATTCAATTTTTGTTTCTCACCACAGCGTCTATATATGTGGAATCACAACAACAAGTGGAAGCCCCTATGTTAGTGCTGTCTACTGGGTTAATGGTGATGAAACTTTACTTTCAAGTTCTGTTATAAATTCAGTTAGGACCGACCCCAGTTCTATCTATGCAAAAGGTAATGACGTTTATGTATCCGGGAATGATGAAAACTATGAAAATAGCGAGTATAAATCTTATGCCGTGTACTGGAAAAATGGTAAAGAAGTATTACTTACAGATGGAACTGTAAAAGCTGGAGCGACATCTATTTTCCTTAAGTAATCCATTTAGCTAGCCGTAGTAGGAGCTTAAGCAGGAATAATGGCAATGGCAGAAGCCGAAAGCAATTTTTCTGAAATATAATAGTGACTAAAATTATCGAAACAGTAGCTAGTTACTTGTCCGAATTGGTTTGATTTTATATACTCGTCTCAGGACGATCCTTGTTTCCACTTCTTCTGTAATAGGTAACTTCTTCATCTGCTTTTTAAAACGATTATATGGCTGATATAACCCATAAAAGGTAATAATTGGGTTTTATTAAGGGTATTCAACCCAAAATTCTTTTTTATCGCAACTTTTAGGCAAGCCGCAGATCGTCATCAAAGTTCGAACTTTGAGCTACTTGGGTCTTGATTTTCAGTTACCATCTCACCGCACTAGATCTTC
>DHWT01000321.1:0-569 GCA_002413325.1 Chitinophagaceae bacterium UBA5175
CGATCTTATTGATCACCGGGATAATCTCCAGGTCGTTTTCAATGGCGAGATAGAGGTTGGAAATGGTCTGCGCCTGGATTCCCTGTGAGGCATCTACCAGCAGTAAAGCCCCTTCGCAGGCTGCCAGGGCCCGGCTCACTTCATAGCTGAAGTCCACATGTCCCGGTGTGTCGATGAGGTTTAATATGTATTCCTGCCCATGTAGCTGATAGTTGATCTGGATCGCATGGCTTTTGATGGTGATTCCCTTCTCGCGTTCCAGGTCCATGTCGTCCAGCACCTGGTCTTTCATCTCCCGGTCGCTGATGGTATGGGTGACCTGTAAAAGCCGGTCGGCCAGGGTCGATTTTCCATGATCAATATGGGCGATGATGCAGAAATTCCGGATATTCTTCATGGGTGCTTCCCCTCATTTTTAAGGAGCCGCGAAGGTACGGAAAAAGGGTTATTAAAGCCTAAGGCTTGATGCTGAACGCTGAACGCGGAACGCTGAACGCCTAACGCTTAACGCTGAACGCCTAACGCTGAATGCCCCATTCATCATTCATAACTCATCATTCATAACTCAT
>DHWT01000321.1:816-4611 GCA_002413325.1 Chitinophagaceae bacterium UBA5175
TCATCATTCATAACTCATAACTCATCAACTCTACTCTGCTTCGATTTGTTTTAAGTACCGGACTTTCAGGTGATCATAGAGAGAATGTTTGTCGATCAGCAGGGAGACCATACCGGCGAACATCCCGGCCAGCATGAGGTAAAATATCAGGTTATGCCGGTCTGTCATTTCCAGAACAATGATGGAAGAAGTAAATGGGGTTCTTGTAATGCCTGTCAGGAAGCCCACCATGCCGGAAAGGATGAGCAGGTTGGTGTTTGAATCGGTCAGGTGCATCCATCCGGATAATACGGATCCGATACAGGCACCCGAACTGAGGGCCGGTGCGAATATACCCCCTGCAGCTCCGGTGCTGAAAGAAAAAATGGAGCCGGTTATGCGTATCAGGGGAGCATACCAGGGGAGGTACTTATTTGAAGTGAATAAAACATCCGTCATGATGATTTTGCCCGAGCCGATCAGTTCCGTACGGGAAATAAAACCCAGCAGGGCAACCACCAGTCCGCAGACTAAAACAAAAGCAACCTGCTGGTTTGTTTTCTTAAAACGGTTTTTAAAATTTATAAAGGCAAGCAGGATGCGGCCCGTAATACTTCCTGCTAAACCAGTCATCAGGGAAACCAGCAGGACGCCCAGGAAAATGTATACGGACAAACCCTTAATTGCAGGATATCCCAGATACAGATAAGGGCCGAATAAGGCCTGGGCAGTTAAACCGGATATGATCACCGCGGTGAACAGGGCGGTTCTGAAATAGCTGATATGGGTTTTCGTGAGTTCTTCTATAGCGAAAACAATTCCCCCCAGGGGTGTATTGAAAGCAGCAGCCAGACCGGCTGCGGCGCCTGTCATGATCATATTTCTTTTTGAAACCTTGGGCCACCAGTCTGGCAGCAGCTGGTTCACCTTCCTGAAAACGGAACCGGCAATCTGGATGGTCGGACCTTCGCGCCCGATAACCCCACCCCCCAGTATCATAAAAAAGCTCGAAATTATTTTTATAACAATCACGCGTATACTAAGCAGACGGCGTATTTTAAGATGATCCCGGGGATTGGCCAGTTCGATGGCAGCCATTACCTGCGGAATGCCGCTGCCGCCGGCAAATTTTTCAAAACGAACCACCAGCCACCAGGCTACCAGGAAACAAAGGGGGGTAACAATAAAAAGAAACCAGTGAAATGATTTGAAGAAGGAATCCGCACTGCTTTCAGCAAGCAGGAACACTTTTGAATAAAAAACGGCAATCAGTCCGGTAAGCAATGAGGCGATCCAAAAGGGAATGGCCCGTAGAAAATTCAGCTTGAGTTTTTCATTGCCCGCCTTGTCGAAAGCCCACTTTAACCGTCGCCGTATTTTATAGGGAATACTTTTCTCAGGTAATTCATCCATCGGTCAAAGATAATGCATTCGAAAAAGTGTTCAGATTCCAAAGTATAAAATCGAACGGATGGGATTCATGGAGCATAATAAACGATGTCTGTATTTAATGGGTAAGAAATATTCAGGAACCCAATTTCAAATACCCCCTAATTTTGAAAGATGGAATACCGGTTTCTGGGAAAATCAGATCTGCACATCAGCCGTATTGGTTTTGGAACCATGTCCCTTGAGCCGGACAGTCCGGCATCCGAAAGATTATTGATCCACGCGCTGGATCAGGGCATCAATTATTTTGATACGGCCGATATCTATCAGCAGGGCCGGACTGAAACCATGCTGGGACGGGCTTTCCGGGGGAAAAGAAAACAGGTCGTCCTGGCTACCAAAGTAGGGAATCGGTGGAAGACAGACGGGTCGGGCCTGGACTGGGTTCCGACAAAAAAGTATATCCTTAATGCCGCTGAGCAAAGCCTGGCAAGGTTACAAACAGATTATTTAGACCTCTACCAATTGCACGGCGGTACAATGGAAGATCCCATGGAAGAAATCATTGAAGCTTTTGAGCAGCTCCGGGCAGCGGGTAAGATCCGGTACTATGGGATCTCTTCCATCCGGCCGAATGTAATCCGGGAATATGTAAAGCGTTCTTCCATCATCAGTGTGATGATGCAGTACAGCCTGCTCGACCGCCGGCCTGAAGAAGAAGTGTTTTCACTTCTATTTGAAAACCAGGTTGGGGTCCTGGCCCGGGGCGCCATTGCCAAAGGTCTGCTGGTTTCCAAACCACCGGTTTCTTTTTTGAATTATACTGCGGATGAAGTTTCGAAAGCCGCTTCAGCGATAAAATCTGTTTCAGATGATTGGCACGAGCCCCTGGATACGGCGCTCCGGTTTGTATTACATCACCCATCGGTCAGTGCAGCGGTTGTTGGCATTCGTACCAAAGAACAATTGGAAGGAGCCCTTGCAGCCGGAAAATCTCCGGATCTCAATACGGTACAAATGGAATTACTGCAAAAAGTGTTACCCGTCAATAAATATGCAGAACACCGGTAACTATTCCTTAGCTAAAACGGAATCATATACCTGTATGATTTCTTTGCCGATCGTTTCATAGGAAAACCGGGCGGCAGCCTGCCGGCTGATTTTTACCCTGTCATAAAAAGAATGGTTCCGCATCATGGCTATCATTGCTTCAAGTAACTCTTTTTCATTACCGGGATTAATGAGTATTCCATTTTCTTCCTGTATGATTTCCGGGATACCTCCTACCCGGGTTGCAATGACCGGGATGCCCGTGCAAAGGGCTTCGATCGCAACACAGGGCATGTTTTCATATTCGCTGAACATCACCAGGGCAAAAGATTTCCTGAGCTCCGCTCCCACCTGTTCATAAGGAATTTCGCCGGTAAAAAGGATTTTACCCGGTGGGACACCGACGGTTGATGCGTAATCATGTAAAACAGTATTTAAAGGACCCACCATCACGAGTTCTGCCTGAAAACCCAGCTTCAGCAGGCCGCTGAAGGAACGGATGATGCCTTCCGGATTTTTTGGGTATTGAAGCGTAGAAATATGGATCAAGCGGAATATACCTTCAGGCGGATTTTCTGATGGAAAAAAAAACCGGGTGTTTACAACATTCGGGATTTTTTGAAAAGGGACCTTCACCCAATGGTGCATGATCTGGTTGCCGAGGGCTTCGCTAACCGGCAGGAACCGGTCAGCTTTTTTTATGATCAGCCTGGTAAAATAACGGGTCAGAAATGATTTTTTAAACAGGCTGTCCCTGGACTGGGAATAATAGCCCGACCAGTGTTCGGTCAGCACATACGGAATTTTATATTTCCATTTCAAATACAGGGCAATCAGTCCGGCTTTCATGGCTACCTGAACATGTACGATATCCGGCAGTTCATGATTCAGCTGCAGTTGTTTGATCGCTGCCAGGTGTTTCTTAAAATAATCCCTGAGTGAGAAAAATCTGGATAAAAAACTGCTCTCTGTTCCATAAGGCGGATAGTATAAAATATATTCCTGCAGGTTTTCAGAAAAAAATCCGGGAAGTAATTTATTGTGCACTGCTTCCGGTGAATATTTGCCCGTGAAAATTATTTTTAAGGGCTGAAAAACCGATACCGCTTCCGCCTGTCGTTTTATGAAATCTCCACTGAAGGGGTCCGCTTCATTCGGATACCAGCTGGCCAGCCAGAGCACTTTCCTCATTTGGATACATTTAGAAAACCCGGTTTCCGGCAGCGGGTTCCTGGATTTTGTTTCTGACAGCTTCCCGGATCCGGCTCAGGTCTGATTTCCGGATGAATAAAAAGTCTCTCCATGTAATGGAGTTTTCTTTCTGGTACCGGTATGCCATGTAACAATAATAACAAAAATATCCGGCACTGCTGATGA
>DHWT01000061.1:0-126 GCA_002413325.1 Chitinophagaceae bacterium UBA5175
GTGTTATTCACATTTTTTGAAAGAAATTAAACCGCAGACGAAAAGCATTAAGCACAAGGCCTAACGCTTAACGCCTAACGATTTTTCTTAATTTGCATCCAAAAAATCAACCGTCAACCGTCAACC
>DHWT01000061.1:521-9364 GCA_002413325.1 Chitinophagaceae bacterium UBA5175
GTCAACCGTCAACCGTCAACCATCAGCGCTTCACCACCAGCACCTGGAACGTTCCGGGCACAAGCGGAGGACGGGTACCGGGCGTGGATGATTTTTCAAACTCGGCGGCCGGTAAATAAATGGTATGTGTTTGGGGATCCAGTGCAATGGTGCGGGCACTTGCCTTGGTCGGAACATTTTCCAGCAATTCATATTCCCCATGAGTCGTTTCCCGGACAATACTGAGTTTGCCTTCTCCGCAACTGGCAAACGCATAACCCAGCGCAGCATCGAATACCACCCCGTCACATCCGTTTCCAATGGTTACCCTTCCGGTTACTTTTCCCGCTGTTGCATCAAGTATGACGAGCGTTTTACTGCATCCGGCAAACAGGCGGTTATTTTTCAGATCAATGGCCAGACCGGTCGGTCCTTCGGACGGCGCCAGTGACCAGCGGTTTAAGATTTTACGCAGGTTGATATCTACGGAAATGACCTCACTTTTGTCTTCAATATTCACATAAATTTTACCCTTACCGTCCGAAACAGCCGTTTCCGGTTTGCCGCCCACAGGAATGGTGGCAACCAGTTTTTCTGTAAAAGGATCTATGAGGCTGAGGTCATTGCTGCGTCCATTACAGGTGATGATGAGTTTTGAAAAATCGTCATACATAATCGCATCGGGATTGGTCCCTGCCGCGATCATACCCAAAACCTGGTTTGATTTCAGATCAAAAACCGTAATATTATTCAACCTGCCATTGCTGGTATACCCTTTACCGAGCGCCGTTACAAATGCGATTCCGTGAACACCTGTGGTATTGGGGATGACTCCGACCGAATCGCCGGTGGTCTCGTCCAGCACATTTACCTGTGTGCCATGTGAAACATAGAGCCGGTTATTTCCCGGGCCTACGGCAATATAATCCCAGCCGCCCGAACTGGCAATATGAAAAACTTTTGCGACCTGATAACCGCTGGCGGACTGTGCACGCAAGGAATGGATTGAAATGCACGTTAAAAGGAAGCTGAATGCAAGGGCTCTGATGATGAAATTCTTTTTCATAAAAAAATTTTAATTGAATAATAATTAAACCGTTAAGATATTTTTGTTTTCATGGCGATATACCCATCGCAAAAGGGAAGGAAGTACAATCAGTAATAAAGGTATGGCCACCACAAACCCGCCAATCACGGCAATAGCCAGGGGTTGGTGCATTTGTGCGCCGGTTCCTATGCCCAGTGCCAGGGGCAAAAGTGCAATGATGGCTCCGAAAGCCGTCATCAGTTTGGGGCGAAGTCTGGTGGAAATTGCATAGACCACGGAATCGTCGACCGATTTGCCGGCCCTGGATTCCCTGAACTGAAGAATGGTGAATATGGCATTCTCGCCGATGATACCGACGATCATGATGAGGCCGGTATAACTGCCCACATTCAGCGGCGTGCCGGTAATAAATAAAGCCAGCCAGCTTCCGGTTATTCCTAAAACAGAAATACCCAGGATGATAAAGGCCAGTCTGAATTCCCTGAAAAGGAAAAGAATAACAATGAAAACAAGCAGACTGGCTGCGATCAGGATTAACAGTAATTCCTGGAAGGATTGCTGCTGATCGGCATAAGAACCTCCATATACAATATGATATCCGGGTGGTAAATGCATTTTTTTATTCACCTGCGACTGGATATTTCTTATTACAGATCCAAGATCCGAATTTTCAAGGCGGGCGGTCACCACCCCCATGGATTGCAAATCCTGTCGCTGGATTTCTGCATCTCCCGGGTTGATCGTTACCGAAGCCAGCGAACTGATTGGATTCAGTTTCCCATTCGGCAAAAAAATCTGCCAGCCCGAAATATCAGCCACACTCCGACTCCGGCTATTGGGATAAACCATACGGATGGGCGTTAACTGCTCCTTTTCCAGCATCTCTCCCACTATATTTCCTTCCAGATAAGCTTGAACCTGGTATTGCAGGGCTGCAGGTGTTATTCCAAATTGAGCGAGCCTGCTATAGTCCGGTGTAACAGTGAGGGAAGGCCCTGCAATTACAATGCCATCAAAAACATCGGCCGTTCCATTAACGGAAGAAACAATTTCCGCCATCTGTTTTGAAAGCTGCTGCAGCCTCTCCTGGTTGTCGCCAAAAATTTTTATTTCTATCGGCTGAACAGAAGTCATCAGGTCGCCCAGCATATCCGTGATCACCTGACCGAAGTCAATTCGCAGCGCGGGCTGGGAAGCTTCTATCTTCGCCCGAATATCAGAAATCACCTGATCTGTATTCCTGTTTCTGTCAGTTTTCAGCTGTATCAGGTAGTCTCCCCTGTTGGGTTCCGTAATGAAAAATCCCATCTGTGTTCCTGTGCGGCGTGAATAGGCAGAAACTTCGGGAACTGTATTAATTATTTTCTCCACTTCCCTCAACTGGCGGTCCGTTTCTTCGAGGGATGTGCCGGGCGGTGAAGAATAGTCGAGCACAATACTTCCTTCATTCATTTCCGGCAGAAAACCGGTTTGAAGCCTTGGAAGAATATATATTCCTGAAACGATTAATGCTGCTATAAAAATAAGGCTGATCCAGGGCCGGAAAATAAAAAAAGAAACCCAGGCCTGTTTCCTCAGAGGATGCTCTTTAATTTGCTTACGGGATTTGCTGTTGCTGAGAATCAGGTAGATAACAGGCAGCCCGATCCAGGTTACAAAAAATGAACACACCAGCGTGATGATCATCGTGTCCGTAAGCACTTTGAAATAAGCACCGGCCACGCCGCTCATCAGTACGAAGGGGAAGAAAATGACAATGGTAGTAAGGGAAGATCCCACCATGGCCGGAAGAAGGTAATGGACCGCCTTATGTAAAAGCGGAACAGTCTGCTCTTCCGGATGTTCTTCATGTGTCCGGTGAATCTGTTCAACCACCACGATGGCATCATCAATAATTAATCCGATGGCCGCCGCAATGGCACCGAGGGTCATGATGTTAAGCGTAAAGCCACCTGCGTATAAGATAATCAGTGTCAGGCAAATGGTAACGGGTATTGTTATCAGAATGGTAGCGCTTGCTTTCAGGGAACGCAAAAACAAAATGGCGACGACAATGGCAAGCGCCAGCCCGATCCATAAACTATCTGAAACACTGCGAATGGATGACTTCACAAAATCTGCCTGCACATAATAAGGCTCAATGTTTACATCTTTCGGCAATATTTTACGGAGTTCAGCCACTTTTGCCTGCATATGATCGGAAATGTCGACCAGGTTGGCATTCGGTTGTTTAAGTATGGCCACTAAAATTCCTTCCCTGCCGTTCGCGTTTATTTTCGTGTACTCAACCGCTTCCTTAATATCCACGCTGGCAATATCCCGGATGCGGACAATGCGTTTCCCGTCGTTCCGGATAACTATATTGCGAATGTCTTCCGCAGAGTGAACCGTTGCATCGGTGGTTGTCAGGTACAAATAACGATAATCTGATAAATAACCGTTGGACCGGATAAAGTTTGTTTGTGCCAGGGCGGAATTGACACTATCAGGCGGAATCATGAGCGCACTCATCTTGCGCGCATCCAGCTGAAGCCAGTATTCCTTTTGCTTTCCACCGATCACCCGCACTTCAGAAACGCCGGCTACCTGGGAGAGAAAAGGTTTGATGGTATAAATAGCCAGTAGTTTTAATTCTATCGGGGATTTATCAGGGCTTTCCAGCGTGTAACCGGTCACCGGTAAAATGGCCGGATTCATTTTCTCCACGGTGATCTGTGTTTCCGGGGGCAGGTTGTTCCTGATCTGCGCGATTTTTGATTCTATTCTCTGCTGACTAAGATCCACATTCGCGTTCCAGTTCATAAAAGCTGATATCTCGCAGCTCCCCCTGCTCGTAGTGCTCCGGATCATATCCAGATCCGGCACCTGCTTAATGGCATTTTCCAGGGGTTTGGTGACCGTAATCATCATCTTGTTTACGGGCTGCAAACCGGCATCCGCAATGATTTTGATTTTCGGAAAACTGATCTCCGGAAAAAGTGACGATTGCATTTTACTGTATGCAAAAAGTCCTGCCCCGATAATCAGTACAATTAAAACCGTAACCGGGCTTTTATATGTAAGGAAAAATGATCTCATATTTACATTATGGCTGAACGATCCTGACTTTTGCCGTATCTCCCAATCCGTAATTACCTGTTAAGAGAATTCTATCTTCTGCAGAAAAAACCGGTGAAAGAATTTCAATCCGGTCCTTTGTTTCAATTCCTTTTTTAACCGGAACCTTTACGGCTGTTATGCTGTCTGTCATTTTCATAACCCAGTATTGGGATTGCGTTTCATCCGACAATACGGCGTTCCTTGGCAGGGAGATCGTATGATCTTTTATGATTTTGGGGATCTTTACTTTAGCAACCAGGTTTTCGGGAATCGAATGGGCCGCATTCACTTTGATCACAACGCTTTGCGTTTGTGCAACGGCTTCAACCGTCGGCATCAGCGAAGCAATCTGTCCGGTTAAATTTTCCCCATCCGGCAGCTGAACCTCAACCGCCTTTCCGGCTTTCACAAAAGGCCTCAGTTCATAGGGCAGATCCATAATGAAAACAAAACTGCCCAGATCAGTGATCACAGCCAGTTGTTCCCCATCCAGCACGTAGTCGCCCGATTGATGATACAATTGACTCACAAACCCGCCCGCTCCGGCTTTGATGATATTGGTTCCGGTAAATTTAAAGGAAGAATCCAGCCGGTTCACGGCGTTTCCAATGCTTTCGGCCTCCTTGGTTTTGATAGTGAATAATGTTTGTCCGGCTTTTACAAACTGCCCGGGTGTAACATGGGCAGACTGCAGGTAGCCATTCGCGTTCGCCTTCACATAATTTTTCAGCAGGAAGGTGGAAGTGGCGTTGAGTTCGAGAAATTCATTCATCGGTTCCCGACCGATACCGGTTACCGTCACTGGTGTTTGCACAGTCGCCACAGCTTCTTCGGCTGCCGGTTCTCCGGAATTGCAGGATGCCAAAACAAACAGAAATAAAATAAAGCTACAGGATGTATTGGTCATTCGCATGGATGTTTGTTTAGCGGTTCCAATAGTTTATCTGATTGATGATCTGCAGTCTACTGACTTTATTCTGCGTCAGCAGATTTTTTGAAACCAGGTAATTATTCAGGGCTATGATCAGGTCCGATATTTTCGCATCGCCCGTTTCCAGGAGTTTTGTATTCACCTGGATCAGCCCTTCAGAATATTTAATCTGGCTATCGATATCACCGATTAGCGATTCCGTTTGCTGCAACTGCTGTTGCAGCAGGTAAATCTGCTGGTAATACTGACTGGTGTAAAAAGATTTATAATTACTCCGGTTCCTTTCTGAAATATCCAGTTTCCGGTATTGCATTTGCTTTTGTTTACCATCGTAGATCGGGATGGTCAGGTCCAGGCCTACACTGGTACCGAAATTTTTATACCCCTGGTAAGCAAAAGAAGATAAATAACCTCCGTTCGCATAAATATTTACTTTCGGTTTATAACTATAATCTATCAGGGTGCGGTTATGAACCAGCAGGAGGCTGTCAATGGTATATTTCCGAAAGAAAACGGATTGATCAGGATCTGTCGGGCGCACAATGGTAAAGGAAGGTGCATCCAGGTTTACTGCCGCCGTATCCACTATGCCAGCCAGGTAATTCAGGGTCGCAAAATCATTATGAAACTGAATATCCAGCTGTCTTAAAGAAAGGTCCTGCTGCTGTACCGTGACCAGCAGGGTCAGGTAATCCGTTTGCCGGTACACATTTTTTTCGGTAAGAATTTTCAAAATGCCCACTTCTTTCTGCAGTAAGGCACGAATTTCCTTTGCCAGGTTGAGTTGCTGTAAGGTACCGTAGGCGGTCAGGTATTGATTGGTAATCGTCCTTTTCAGGTCCTGCTCCGTGATCCGGGCTGTATTGGTGATCCCTTCATTTTGCAATTGCAGATTTTTATACTGGGCCGCCATATTCCCATGGCTTACCAGGGTCTGGCTTACATTTACAACTCCGCTGAGTTGTCCCCCGTTGGTCACAGCAGGGTCATAGCCCCAGCCCTGGATAACCGGTGCCAGCGCATTAATACTGGAAGCGGTGACCTGCGGCCTGTACTGGGCCCGGATTCGCTGGCTGTCAATGCCATTGGATTCAATTTGTGATTGATAATCCTTCAGCAACGGGCTGTTATGAATGGCTTCCTGTAAATAAAAATCAAGGGTATTTTTTTGGGCAATGGAATATTTCCCGGTCAGAATGATAATCACAAGAAAAAAAATACGCATGTGCGGGCTTACTTGAAACAACAAAAATTAGCATTAAATCTGATTTAATTCTGTAGATGATCATTGCATAAGTAAACAGACAGATAAGCGATTACGCGTCAAAATGCAGACTGTTTCACCTCTTCACGGGCTGATGCATTATGAGCTGATTGATGATTTCGCTCATAACCTGGGGGGACTGCTTTTCGATGAGACGGGCTTCATTTGTTCCGCCCGGTTCCCATTCATTGACGCCTTCTGCATTGATTGTACACGTGCCGGTCTCCAGGTCATAGAAAGGCTGCCATCCCTTAATGGCTACAAGGACAGCCGTTTCATCCCAGCTCATTCTACCCGCACTATCTTCCTTTGCAAGGGGAATACAAATGGCAAATACGTCTTTTACCGGGCTTTTCTGAATGGATTCATTGTGAATCAAAGGCAGGCCGGTCCTGATTTTCTGACCGATTTCGAACCCACTGAAAAGTATGGGCGTCGGCCAGTCTGACAACACTTTTTTCGAAGCATTCACATCCTGTGCGAGATTAAATTCTTTCCCGGAAGGAAACCGGCCGGCCATACAGACCAGGTTCCGGACCTTTCTCTTAATCAGCTCATTCCCATTTAAAGCAGTATAGGAATCGGGAGGTGATTCCAGTAAATGAGCCAGGTTGGTGAGGAACCCGACTGTGATGATGGTAACAGAATGATCCGGTTGTGATGCGAGTATTTTCCTGTACAGAATCAATGCATCCGGTACATCCCCGTTGCTTTTTATTTTATGGGGGTACCGGCGTATTACGGAATCCGTCCAATGTTGCCGGTCACCCAACGCAACCGCAGGGCCGTTTACAACGCCGACCGGGATTTCCGGCCGGTTAAACCAGGTATTGAAAACATTGATGGCAGCTGCGGCATTTTTATGCCTGGAACTGGCCATCGTGGCGAGGATCCGGACATAACCACTGTCAGCAAAACAATGCAATATCGCAATGGCTCCCACATCGTCATAATCCGGACCAAAATCCGTATCAAAAATGACATGGAGGGGATAAACAGGCTTTGGGAACGTAGTCTGGGACTGAACCATGCCGAAAAAGCAGATCAAAAAGCCAGTCAATAACAGGGCTCTTTTCAACATAAAAATTTAATATACAAGACTACATCAAATTTTGCGAAGGGATACGACAGATTTTTTAATGCAGTGGACATGAACATCCGCAGGAACTTCTGCCGTCACCGGTTTTGCAGGCTTATTTTCATTTCCTGCAAACTTTCCCACTCACCGTTTATTAAGAATTTTTTTGCAGACTCATTTCCGACGATTGCGCCTACTGCAGACCCTACACCGCCTCCTATAATTCCGCCCACTACAGCTTTTTCACCGGCGGTAAATCCGAACCAACCGGTATCATCTCCTAAGGCAAACCCGATAATGGCGCCGGTAACGATTCCAATAATCGCACCGGTGATGACAGACCTGCCCATCACTTTTGGCTTACGAACTTTTACTTTCTCAATGGAGCTGTAATCAAATTTTTCGAAATAAGAAAAATTGATATTATCAAAACTCAACGGCATCCTGTTCTGGGATATATATAATGATGAGTCATTAATGGTTACCAGGTATCCTTTAACAGTATGACGGTGGGGCTGGTAAATATATGCCATATAAAAAACCGGGTTTATGAGGCTGTCCTGATGTTTTATTTCCTTTAAGCTGTCCTGGGATTTTACGGTCTGCAGAAATAAAACAGGGAGTACGCAAGCAAGTGTCAGGAGTTTCATCATGACTATTTTAAGGGTGAGTTGAGTTATTCCGGACGACACATCTGCCTAGAGCGGTAACCGGATCAAAATTAGTATGGCTTCATGCAGAATTCCAATTGTTTTTTACTCCGGTCTGAAAAGTAAAACAAAACCCGCATGGTGGTGTCCATGCGGGTCAACCGGTCATTGAAAGCTGCAAAAACCGGGAATTCCATGAGAAAACCTGTGGAATCTGCAAAAAGCAAATCCTTTGTTTGCAGATTTTACCAATACTATATCCGGTATGAACCCCTAAAAATATGGATTCAGGAGCGCCCCTGCCCGGGGGCAACGGCTATATACCGGTTCAGAAATTCTTTTTTGGAATCCTTATAGCTGGAGACCATGCCCAGTTTGAAGAGGCTGTAAATATATACCCAGGCCAGGTCTAATTGGTAAGGAAGAAATCCAGCCCGGGCGCTTCCCGGAAACAGGTGATGGTTATTATGCCATTCGCCGGAAAGCATTCCGGGACGCGTCTGATTAATTGAAAGATTGGACCGGTCAAAGTCAATACCGTCCACATGTTTATTTTTACCCTTTCCATGGCCGGTATAATTGAATGCCCTGACCAATACAAACCATAAAAAAGCCCCGCTGAAACAGGCCAGCGCCAGCTCATTTCCGCCAAGCAGGTAGAGTACGCCATACCAGAACGTCCAGTTTAAAAGCCAGAGCGTAATAACATAAGCGGGTCTGGATACCGAACCCCAGGACTGATACTGTTCAAATGAATTGAGTCCGACACCGGTATGACTCAGGAAATTCCGTAC
>DHWT01000282.1 GCA_002413325.1 Chitinophagaceae bacterium UBA5175
ACATTCGTATAACCCACCAGGGCCACCCGTACCAGTTCCCCTCTTTCCTTTCGCTGGGTCTGTGCCTGTTTATCAATTTCCTTTAGTTTTTTCCGGAGCAGGGTAATTTTATCGCGTACAATACGACGGTCCGTTTCAATTTCCGTTTCACCGGGACCTCTGGTACCGATACCACCCCCCAGCCTTTCCAGGTGTTTCCACATCCCCCGCAGCCGGGGCAGCAGATACTGGTACTGGGCCAGTTCCACTTGTAGTCGCGCCTGGGCCGTCCTGGCCCGCCGGGCAAAAATGTCCAGGATCAGGTCGGACCGGTCGATGGTCTTGCAGTCCAGCACTTTTTCAATATTGGTGATCTGCGAACCGGAGAGTTCGTCATCAAAAATCACGACCCGGATATCCTTACCCTGTATATAATTTTTTATTTCCTCCAGCTTGCCCTTGCCGATAAACGTCTTGCTGTCGGGATGTGCCAGCTTCTGTACGAATTTCCGCATGGACTTCGCCCCGGCCGTTTCAGCCAGGAAAGCCAGTTCCTCCAGGTATTCATTCACCTGCTGTTCGGTCTGGTCCTGCTGCATCACGGCCACTAAAACAGCCTTTTCTTCCGGCTGCATGATATGTCGCTCTACTGCCAAATCGTGTAAATTTGAATAAAGGTAAGATGGATCGCGCGGCCGGAGGAATTACCTTCCTACAAACCGCTGAGAACAATACCGATGGAATACGGGTTGACGGTGGGCCCGGCCCCGTTTTTAATCAACGGGGTCAGCTGAAGCTGCCCGAAAACCCCGATCCACCCATAACTGACGCGGGCTGTGCCGACGATGCGGCCGCCATTGAAGAATTGCTTTGAACTTTGCTTTTCAATATATTGATTGGTTACCTGTCCGGCGGCATTTTCCAGGGTCTTCCCCTTGGTATAGGCGCTCATTAAAACGCCGGCTTTAAAACCCAGGGCTATTTTCCAGCTTTTATTGGTATTCTCCGGATTGAAAGCATAACGGAGTTCCAGGGGCACTTCCAGGTTGGTGAGTACGAGTTTATATTTCTTAAAATGATCCGTATTCGCCGTATTGCGGAAGGCAAGGGTCTGGTTTCCTGCAATGGCTACCCCCACATCCGTTTTATCGAAGTAGATATTGCTGGCATCAACGCCAATACCGCCGCCCACACTGAAATGCGGATCGCTTTTGAAAGGGAAATCATACATGAAATAAAAAGCAAAACCCCGGCATAAACCCGTTGTAACCATCGAATCGGTCTTTCCGATCCAGTTATCATAGCTCAGCTCGATCATGAAATGATCATTAGCGCGGTTTTTCAGGTTCAGCGACGCATAGGTCATTTTTTTCTTTCCCGTCTGGGTGGTATCGACCTGAGCAAAAACAGCATGACCCAGGAAAACCAGCAATACCATGCTAACGAGCTTCTTCATAATTTCAATTGAGTGACAAATGTATTTGCCTTGAGGTTAATAAAAGGTTAAAGCAATTATGAAAAAAGCTCACAGCCACGACTATGAGCCTTTGAAATTCAATGCGTTTTAAAGAATATTATGTGACGGACCCAGACCGGCCTCAACCCGCAATCCGGATACCCGGTGAAAAAGGTCCCGAAAAAATCCCGGCAAAAGTAGTATTTGTTTATCAAAGAGAACAGGGTGATTTACATACCGGCGCCGGCCGGCCGGAAGCAGGATGAACCCGGTTGAGCAATATCATGGATATACCTGACTGCCATCAATATAATAAAGGTTGAACCGGAATAGATTTACGTACAATGAATATCCTTCCCGCCCTGCAGACATACCCCTGTTGCTGAAAAACGTCCGGATATTAAACCTTTCGTACTGCTGTAAGAGTGGCCGGCTGATCAAATGAAACAGAAGTACAAACAGGGTGTACATAAATTCCCTTCTATGCTTAAAACAACTTCAGTTTTCATTTCCCTGTGGATCATTCTTTCGGTCCGGGCACAGGATGGCCGTGAAATTGTAAAAAAAGCAGACGACAAGGCAAAGGGAAAAAATTCACTGGCCAGTATGACCATTCAGATCATCCGGCCCGGCTGGAGCCGGGAAATGGTGATGAAAACCTGGACCAAAGGAAATGACCTGGCCCTGATACTGGTTGTTTCGCCGGCGAAGGACAAGGGTATCGCCTATTTAAAAAGAAAAAAAGAAGTCTGGAACTGGATACCTGCCATAGAACGCAATATCAAGCTGCCTCCCTCCATGATGAGCCAGAGCTGGATGGGTACCGATTTTACGAATGATGATCTGGTGAAGGAAGCCTCGGTGGTTGAAGACTATGATCATACCGTAATCAGGGACAGTGCGATTGACGGACGTCTCTGCTATATGATCCGGTTGTTACCCAAACCCCAGACCTCGGTAGTCTGGGGTCAGGTACTTCTCTGGATCGATAAAAAGGAATTCATCATCCTGCACGCCGTCTATTATGATGAGGATGGCAGCCTGGTCAATACGATGCATTGTTCTGATATTAAAATGCTGGGCGGGAGGTTACTGCCTGCAAGGATGGAAATGATACCTGCTGAAAAAAAAGGAAATAAAACGGTGCTGATCTATAACGACCTGAAATTCGACCAGACCCTGGATGATGACCTGTTCACTACACAGAATTTACCAAAACTGAAATGATAGAAAAACTTACCTGGAGGAATTTATGGCGTAACCGCCGTCGTACAACGATCACTATGGCGTCCGTCACGTTTGCCGTTGTGCTCGCCATTGTGATGCAGTCTCTCCAGGCCGGGGTGTTTAATCACCTGCAGAAAAGTATCATCAGTTTTTATTCCGGATACCTGCAGGTTCACCGGAAAGGTTACCAGGATGAGCAGATCATTGAAAACAGCTTCACAGCGTCTGACAGCCTCATGAAAAAAATCGCATGGTCCGGGGTGAAATATATGGTACCCCGGCTGGAATTATTTGCACTGGCTTCGAATGGAAATACCACGCGTGGATGTATGGTGGTGGGAACAGATCCTGAAAATGAAGACCGGCTGACAACGCTTAAAAGTAAAATAATACAAGGAACGTATTTCACCGCCACGGAGCATACGGCCCTGATTTCAGAAGGGCTGGCAAAAAAACTGAATCTTTCTGTGAATGATACGCTGGTGCTGCTGGGCCAGGGTTACCAGGGTACGCTGGGCGCAGGAAAATACAATATCAGGGGCGTGGTTCAGTTCGGCCAGCCCAAACTCAACGAAGGACTGGTGTACCTCCCTTTGAAAACCGCCCAAAACAGTTTTAATGCAGAAGATATCCTCACCTCTGTCGCGCTCGGACTGGATGATCCGGCGGATCTTGAAATCATTCAGAAGAATCTTGTTGCAAACCTGGGGGATCCCTATGAAGTACTGAACTGGAAACAGATGATGCCGGATGTGGAAAACCATATGAAGGTAGACACCGCAAGTTTTTATGTGTATGCAGGCATTCTGTACCTGGTCATTGCCTTCGGACTTTTTGGTACCGTATTGATGATGATCGCGGAAAGAAAGGTCGAATTCGGTATGCTGATCGCGATTGGTATGAAAAAAACAAAACTGGGAGGCATGCTGATTGCGGAAACCTTATTAATCAGTATTTCCGGGGCTGTCCTGGGCATGGGGATCAGTTTTCCGGTTGTATGGTATCTCGAAAAAAAACCGATACGGTTTTCCGGCGAGTTTGCAAAAGCCTATGAGCAGTTTGGGTTTGAAGCCATTTTCCCGGCCATCCTGAAAACGGAGATTTTTATTTCCCAGTCGGTTATTGTTCTGGTCATGGCACTGCTGATTGGAATTTACCCCTTATGGCATGTGAGCCGGCTGGATCCTGTAACGGCTATGAAAAAATAAAGAAGTATGCTGATCAAAATAGCATGGAGGAATATCTGGCGAAATAAAGTCCGCAGTCTGATCATCATGATGGCTGTGGCGAGCGGCTTATGGTCAGGATTTTTTTTAATCGCTTTTTACAACGGCCTGATCGATCAGCGCATCCGGAGTTCGATTGAATCAGAAATTTCCCATATACAGATCCACCATCCGCGGTTTACTGACGACTACGAGGTACAATATTACATACCCTCCGCTGAGGCCATCCTTGAAAAGATCGTAAAGAACCCGCGCGTGAAAGCTGCGGCAGGCCGGGTGGTTCTAAAAGGAATGATCTCGACGACATCCGGCAGCAGCGGCATACAAATTAACGGTGTGATGCCCCGCGAAGAAAACCAGCTCACGCAAATCAGCAGCAGGCTGATCACCGGGAAATATTTCCCCGGTATCAGGCCAAACGAAATGATCATCAGCGAAAAGCTGATGAAAAAGCTGAAATTAAAACTGAATGCGAAAGCCATACTGACCTTCCAGGATAAAGACGGCAACCTGGCTTCCTCCGCTTTTCGCATCACCGGCATTTACAAAACGGTAAACACACCATATGATGAAATGAATGTATTCACCAATATTCATTACCTGGATACGCTGGCCGGCATCAGCCGGCAATATGATGAAATTGCCCTGTTGCTGCATTCGGGGAAAGACGTGGAAACACTCAAACAGCAACTGCGACGGGAATACCCGGAACTGGAAATAAAATCCTGGATCGAGATTTCACCAGAAATGAATTTACTGGTTTCCACTTCAGACCAGGCCATGGCCATTTACATGATCATCATCCTGCTGGCGCTTGCATTTGGAATCATCAACACCATGCTCATGTCGGTGCTTGAAAGAACCAGGGAAATCGGCATGCTGCTCGCGCTCGGCATGAATAAAATGAAGGTATTTACCATGATACTGCTCGAAACCATCTTCCTGGCGCTGGCAGGATCTCCCATTGGCGTCCTGGCAGGCGTTGGAACGGTGGTTTATGCGCACCGCGTCGGGATTAACCTGGAACAGTTTTCAGGTACATACTCCAGTTTCGGTTACAGCAGCCTGGTATATCCGGTTCTGGAAATTCAGCAAATAGTTATGATGCTGGTGATGGTGATGGTGACGGCGATACTGGCTTCCCTGCTGCCGGCCAGAAAGGCGTTGGGACTACATCCTGCAGATGCGATAAGACAATGAAACCGGTACCTGGTACCAGATATAAAAGCGGATCACATGAATACAGTAATAGACGCCCACGACCTGGTAAGAATCTATGATAAAAAAACGATTCCCGTTTATGCGCTCAACGGTGTGCACCTGCATATAGAACGCGGGGAATTCACGGCCATCAAAGGTCCCTCCGGATCGGGCAAAACCACCCTGCTCAATATCCTGGGCGGACTGGACAAGCCCACCGCCGGTTATGTGGAGATCAACGGGACGAACATCACCAGGCTGAAAGGAAATGAACTGATTGATTTCCGTTTACACAATATTGGCTTTGTATTTCAATCCTATAATCTCATACCGGTACTTACTGCCAAAGAGAATATTGAGTTCATCATGCTCTTACAGAAAAAACCGGCAAAAGAAAGGGACGTACGGGTACGGGAACTGCTGCAGCAAATCGGCGTTGCGGATAAGGCCAATAAGAGACCATCGGAACTGTCCGGCGGTCAGCAGCAGCGCGTGGCCGTTGCCAGGGCCCTGGCAACAAAGCCCCAGTTCATCCTGGCAGATGAACCCACAGCCAACCTGGACTCTGTTTCCGCCGGTCATCTCCTGGATATGATGGCCCAGCTGAATAAAGAGGAAAACATGACATTTATTTTTTCAACACACGACCAGCGGGTGATTGAAAAAGCCCGGAGGGTCATAACGCTGGAAGATGGTAAAGTGGTAAATGATACGGCGCCCGCAAAACTTATGCATTCTTCACATTCCGGCTGATGCGGCAGGTATCCACAGTAAAAATATGCGGGACAAGATAAAAATATTAACCCTGGCCTTGCTGCTGTTGTGTACAACCAGACTCTTTTCGCAGGAAGGATCTGCCGACAGGCCCAAATGGGTGGAACTGCATGGTTATATCAAAGACATGCAGATAGTCAGTTTCGGAGGAACGGCGGATTCCCTCAGCTCTTCCAACCTGGTGTACAACCGGCTGAACTTAAAATTCAACCTGTCCAAAAAATTATCCGCCCGCTTCGAAATACGAAACAGGATGTTCTACGGAGACCAGGTAGCAGCAATCCCGGATTTCGGGAATCTGATTAACCAGTATCCCGGCAATTCCAATTTATCCGTGTTATGGGTAAATCAGCCGAACCTCGTGATCCAGTCAGTCGTGGACCGGATGCTGGTTCAGTATTCAACAATTAAATGGGATGTGACGGTCGGCAGGCAGCGCATCAACTGGGGCATTAACAATATCTGGAATCCGAACGATATTTTCAATGCCTATAACTTTCTGGATTTTGATTATGAGGAACGACCGGGCAATGACGCTATCCGTGTTCAGCATTACCTGAAAGATAATTCCACGATTGAATTTGCTTATAAGCCGGCAGATGCAGATAACCAGAGCATAGGAGCCGTATTATATAAATTCAACCGGAAGAAATACGATATCCAGTTCCTGGCAGGTGTTTTTAATACGGATATCGTTGTCGGGGCAGGCTGGGCAGGAAGCATTCATGAACTGGGCTTTAAAGGAGAGATCAGTTATTTTCACCCTAAAAAACAATTTACCGACAGCACAGGCGTGATATCGGCTTCGGTCATGGCGGACTATACTTTTAAGAATAACTGGTACGTCAATCTTTCCTTCCTGTTTAACAGCGATCCTTCCAATAGCTTCAACCTGAATTATAAATACATGAATTTTAATGTCACGGCAAAAAACCTGTTTCCTTTCCGGTACACCCTTTACACCGGGGTGGTCAAATCTTTTTCACCCATTACGTCGCTGAATATGGCCATGGTGTATTCACCCACCAACAACACCCTCTTATTATATCCCACTTTCTCCTGGAACATTGCAGAAGACTTCGATATGGACTTTATAATACAAAGCTTTTTTGCCAGCCAGGAAGGCCACTACCAGTCGCTCGGCAGCAGTGTTTTCCTGAGATTCCGGTGGAGTTTCTGAGGAAAAGGGGTGCGCTTTCCCTGGGAAATACCGGGTTGCAGTATAAAAATCCAGGGAGTCGCCTCCAAATAAAAAAGCACTTAATGAATGAGTTTCTTAAGTGCTTGATTACCAGTGGACCCTGCTGGGCTTGAACCAGCGACCCTCTGATTATGAGTCAGATGCTCTAACCAGCTGAGCTAAGGGT
The DNA here is from genome assembly GCA_002413325.1 of Chitinophagaceae bacterium UBA5175. Taxonomy (GTDB): domain Bacteria; phylum Bacteroidota; class Bacteroidia; order Chitinophagales; family Chitinophagaceae; genus Puia. The sequence continues at coordinate 7,230 of DHWT01000282.1, forward strand.
CCTTCAAAACAGTGCCTGGCGGAGCCCGCCCGGTACCATTTTGAAAACGGAGCAAAAATATAGAATTCATCGTCCCCCTGAAAATATAATCCCCTGAAAATAAAGGACCCAAATAGCGCTCACCGGCCTGATTTATTATCAAAATTTTATATAAAAAAGCTAATTAATCATTAATATTGCTTACTGCCGCTGCTGAAAGAAAATTGGCTCAGATGTCCACGATTGTTGCCGCTAGAATACGCTTTTTACAAACGCGCATTGCCAGGTTTGAAGATCAACAGGCATATAAGGAACTATTTTTAGCCTTCTACCCGGCTCTTTTCAGTTTTACCTCCGGAATTATCAAGTCCAAACCCGCTGCTGAGGAAATCATTTCCGATGTATTTATCAAGATTTGGGAGAAACGCCAGGACCTGGAGCTGATCGTAAACCTGAAAGTTTATTGTTACGTCATTGCCAAGAACCTTTCCCTGAATTACCTGGAAAAACAGAAACGCATCACGACACTGAATATTGAAGATTTTTCAGATACCCTGACCGATTCCTATGTCGACCCGGAACAGCTGATGATCACATCCGAAATGATGGACCGTATTGCCCTGGCAATAGATACACTTCCTGCCCGGTGCAAAATGATCTATACGCTGATTAAGGAAAACGATTTCAAATACAAGGAAGCCGCGGAAATCATGAATATTTCGGTTAAAACAGTCGAAAACCAGCTGGCCATCGCGTTAAAAAAGATCAGCGTTTCCATCAACTTCGACATGTCGAGATCGCTCCGTGTTACCCTGGGAACCGGAAATTAATGCCATTCCTTTCCATTGCAGGTTCTACAGGTTCGGGCTGGTGAATCCCAGGTTCTTCATCCCTGTTTTTACTTCAGGGCAACTCATGAACAAATTCCAAAGCAGGCCGCTTCTGTAATTCTCAATCATTACAATTTCAGGTCCCTGGTCAATGGCCAGGCAATCTGAATCGAACCAGAGATTATTCAGATTAAATGCATCAATAAACCCATAAGGTCCCCAGATCCGGTCGCCCAGTTTATAATAAAAAAACCGCAGGGCATTCATAGACTGTACCGGCGTATAAGGCAGCGAAGCAATGGCTGCCGTCGGAGCAATGACTCCCACATCATTGGTTGGTGAAGACGCTGTGTAGCCACCCTGGATATCGCTGGCCGTAAGTCCCCAGCATACATTGCTGTAACCGAAGTTATGATTTGGATTATTTACACAATACAAATAATTGATCGTGGCATGCGCCGTATCCTGGGTCCAGTAATCTGCATAGGCATCCGAAAGGTTTTGAGGATTGATCCCGAGAAAAGAATAATGCGCAAAAAACAAGGGGCCACCATAATCTGGTCCAAGCGGCAGATTAACACCAAAAAAAGTTTTGCCGTTCTTCATGGCTCCATTACCCGCCCACCCGTTGTCATAAACAATTTTGGGGATCCTGTTGGAAGGGGTATTGGAAGAAGCCGCCAGCACGTAGGTTATAAGCGCTTCATCCCAACCGCTGACCTGTACATTGATGGACCAGTTGTACTGCGGACTCCAGTTCCATGTTAAAACATTCTGGTTGTTCTGCCTGTACCAGTTCCACTGCACGGAATCGCTGATGCTGTTAATGTTGTTGCGCAGCCTGATTTCGTTGGAATCGGTGTTGCTGTTAAAAAACTGCCTTGCACAGAGCAGTCCCTGGATCATGTATGATGTTTCCACAATATCACCTCCGTCGTCTTCCGTGCCGAAAGGAACCGTTGCACCGGTTGATCCATTGATCCAGTGAGGAAATGCACCGTGGTAGCGGGTGACTTTATGGGTAAGAAACGATACGATGGTATCGATGCGCGTTAACGCATCCGCCCTCGTTATAAAATTCCGCTGCACCCCGACGAGCATGGACATAATACCAAAACCGCTGCCACCCGTCGTAACCACATCATTGGAGGATGTGCGCTCCCTGGCCATTCCGGAAACCGGATGACCAAAATTCCAGAAATAATTAAACGTCTGCTGCTGCACCAGGGTAAGCAACGCACTGTCGGATAATTGCGGGAATTTATCGGTTGAATCTATCTGCGTATAAAACACTTCCTGCACATTGCTGATCAGATGCCCGCCTGCCTTGGATTGCAGGGCGGTCGTTATGGCAAATGTATATCTGGCCAGGTATTTTAATGAGGCGGCGGGCTGGAATGTTACGACGGAATCATTATTCAGAAAACCGGTTGTCAGCTGAACCGTGCCTCCGCCGCCGGTTAAGGTAACCGAAGCAGAAACGGAGCTTTGTAATACCGGTTGCGAAAACTGCACTTTGATCAGGGGTGTCCCGTTGATATTATAGGTTGTGTTCGTAAAGGAAACATTATTCAGATAAATACTTTTTAAAGCAACGGGCAGTACAGGTGGCGGTGGAGTGGTAGTGGACCCCCCGCTTTTACTGCAGGCAGCAAAACAAAACATACATGCGAGTAAACCTGCGTTGATGCGATTGGAAATTTTATTCATCGGTTAGGTTTCAAAAAAATTAATGAATCATTATTCCTTGCCAAAACCAATAACCTGTCGCCTCCCGTTGCATTCAGCCATTTGGCATCCCGCAGTTCACCACGCACAGCGGGCAGGATGGAAGCCAGCTTAAACTGCGACTGATTCTGATCAAACGAAAAAATGGCCGGGTACAAAGCATCGTACCTCCCCTCGTAAGGCACGACCCCATAAAAGTTACCCCCGGCGATATACCCCGCTGTCCCATTCGTTTGCACAGGCGCAAAGGAGAAGACGGGCGCCAATTGCAATTCATCCGGCAGATCCATTCTCCTGAAGTTACCCCTGCCGTCATTTATAAAACAGGAAGAGCTGAGCGTTTCTGCCTTAAGTTCCGTATAATCTTTAAACAGATCGTAAAACATGTATTGCACGGTTTTCCCCGCCACGGCATCATACCTTTCATATGCTTTTTTCAGGACAGGCAGCGCACGTTCCAGTTCATCCTTTGCAAGAAAAGTATATTCCTGTCCATTCACGGTGTAACACATTATTTGTTCCACCGTACCGTTTTGGTCGAAATCCTTAATATATAATTTTAAAGGCCCGTTTTTCCCCGCCCATAGTTTTGAGTTATGGCCCCAGTTACCGGCCAGAATATCCGGATAACCGTCTCCGTTCACATCAGTGATATAAACCGTCTGCCACAAGCCGGTGGACTGCGGAATATCCGTTTCCGTGAATTTTCCCTGGTGATTCATATAGATTTTCACCGGCATCCATTCTCCGGTAACAATGAGGTCAGGCCAGCCGTCCTTGTTGATATCGGTAAAAGCTGCGGTCGTTACCGCCCCGATTTTTGCAAACTGTACCACATCTTCCGACATGCTGAAATGACCCTTCCCGTCATTCAGATATAGGTGAGAGGTCTGGGGCAGTCCGAAGGCAGCACCTGTGGTGCTGGCGAGGTTGCCGACAAAAATATCCAGGTCCCCGTCGTGATCCACATCCGCCACCGCAATGCATGATTTGTTCTCATATAACTGCGCAATAAAATTCCCCGATTTTTTAAAATGGCCCTTCCCGTCGTTCAGGTACAACCTGTCTTCCAGGCAGAGCGGGGAGACTGGCGGCTCATTACCACCGCTCACAACGTATAAGTCGGGGTATCCATCCCCGTTCGCATCAAAAAAAACAGCATCCACATCTTCACAGATAGCGTCTTTATTAAATAAAGCCGTATCGGATGATACAAAGGTTCCGTTTTTTTGCCGGATCATCAGGGCACCCGGCTGGCCTTTGGCACCGCAGGCGTAAAAATCATCCAGTCCGTCATGATTCACGTCTCCAACAGCAATTTTCGGTCCCCTGGTACTCTCTTTATGAGGGATCAGATATTGCAATGCAAAATCATTGAATTTATCCTCCTTATGTTTCCAGCTGCATTTTACCTCCCCGGTTACATCTTCCAAAACCTTTTTCTTTTCAGGGAAAAATGAAGGATAATCAAAAGTGCCGCCTGCCTCCTTTTGGTTTACCACCAACTGTTGACTGACCCCCACATTTTTTATTACCTGGAATTTCTGGTCCGGCCATACGATCAGCAGGCTGTCAACCGTCATACTGTCCAATCCAAAATGCAACCTTGTATCAGAGGAGGATTCAAAGCCCCGGGTCAACATCAGTTCGGCATACTGCATTTGTTCATTCCCCGACTTAAGAGAATGTGACCATAAATAGGCTTTTGCACCAATACCGAATGTATTCATGCCTTCGCCTTTAAAGGACAGGGAAAGATAATTTTTCTTCTGCGTGTTGTTCTTTAAGAGCATGGCCGGAGCATTCAGGCAGTTGATCACCAGGTCCAGGTTCCCGTCATTATTCAGATCCGCATAGGCAGCACCGTTAAAATATCCTTTCATTTCGCCGGTGCCCCATAAATTACTTTCATCTGCAAAGGAGCCGCTGCCGGTATTTCTGAACAAAAAAGGATGCGAAGATCCGTCCGGAATTTTTTTAATAGTCATTTCATCATATTCATCCGATGCATTCCGGTTCGTTTTTGCCGCCAGGTCAGAAACAAACCGCACATAGTCCAGGTCCACCGGCCGTTTTACGATACCACTTGAAATGAATAAATCCTTATTGCCATCGTTATCAAAGTCTGCAAACAACGGGCACCAGCTCCAGTCGGTAGCCGAAATGCCGGTCATCAGCGCCACATCGCTAAAGCTTTTGCCATTCCCGTTGTTGCGCTGCAGGCAGTTCCTCGAAACCTGGTTCTGGAATCCATGGAACAGGATCTTAAAATCATAAATATCATAATCCTCATCACTGCCATAGGTTTTCAGGGTTTTTTCATCCGCAGGCAGCATATCCACGGTTACGACATCCGGCTGTCCGTCGTTGTTATAATCCGCAATGTCGTTGCCCATGCTGAACCTGGAATAATGTCCGAAGTGTTTGGCCCCGCTTTCAGAAAAAGTGCCGTTGCCGTTGTTGACATAGTAATAATCATTCTCGTGAAAATCATTGCCGATATAGATATCATCCCAGCCGTCATTGTTCATATCTGCAACGGAGATTCCCAGTCCGTATCCCAGGCTGCTCTGGTAAATACCCGCCTGCGCCGTAACGTCTGTGAACTTCCCGGTTGTACTGATATCGTTTCTGTAGAGGCGGCTTCCTGCGTTGGGATCAAATTTCCGGCGGTTGCTTGTGTCCACGATATTGTCGTTGGGATGATGGGACTGATTTAAAATAAAGCAGTCCAGGTCCCCGTCGTGGTCGTAATCAAAAAAAGCCGCCTGCGTGGAATAGGCTGATAAAGCGAGCCCGTATTTTTGTGCGCTTTCAGTGAACGTGTTATTACCATTATTGATATAAAGTTCATTCCGGCCCTGCAAACCGTGTTCGCCCTGCACCGAACAGACATAAATGTCCAGCAGCCCGTCCCCGTTTACATCGGCCATCGTAACACCGGTACACCAGTCTGAACCGCCCGCCACACCGGCTTTTTCAGTAATATCCTGAAATTCGAAATTTCCTTTGTTCAGGTACAGTTTATTATGTCCCTTACTGTTTGCAGTAAAATAAATATCCGGCAATCCGTCATTATTGATGTCGCCGATGGCAACGCCGCCGCCGTTGTAGTAATAGAGGTAATACAGGATATTAAAGAGGTTCTTTTTTTCCAGGTTATTGGCAAAATCAATATTGGTTTTGGAAGCAGGCAGGTTAACAAACAAATGATCTGCCCGGTGGCAGGAAATAAAAAACAAACAGGGAAGCGCTAAATAAACAAGGGTAAATTTTATCCTGGGCATGGAATTCTTTTTAATGGATCTTAGGCAAACCGGGCTTTTGATGTATGGTTTCATCCGGATATATGGCTATCAGGTGTGAACGAATTAAAGCCGCCGTCGGCTTTGTGTCGCCCGGCAGCAGTTCCGTTATTGACTTCGAGGGTTGTAAGGGCATGTGGCAGTCAATGCAGTTTTTCACAAGGGAGGGACCTGCCCGGCCGCTTATTTTACAAAAGCTGTTATGTTCCTTATTGTGGCAGGTGATGCAACGACTGGAAAATAAAGCAATATTCCCTCTTTCATTTTCATGCGGGTTGTGGCAGGTATTGCAGGTCATGTCAGGGCTCATCATGAAACATTTGCTTGAACGGAGCAGTCCGTACTGGTTGCCATGAACGTCTACCTGTTCCGGGTCGGGCCTTACGGTATCAACCATAAAATAGTCAGCAAGTTTATCGCCGGCAACAAACCCAAAGGAAGGTTTTGTTTTCTGCATTCTTCCACCATGGCATAAAGCACATAAATCGAGGCGCTGCTTTCTCGAAAATGAGGCAGGGTTGATAATGTATTTACCTGTTGTTTCTTTTGGGTTACGGGATTGAAAAGCAACATGCCGGGCTGCCGGCCCGTGGCATCTTTCACAATCTATCCCATAGATCATCTGACTGTCGAATTCTTCCGGTTCGATACCCGGGGCCGATACCACTTTTACGAAGGTACTGTGGCATTCAAGACAACGGGAGGTTATGGGTCTGTTAAAAAGAACCGGGTAGGTAGGATACAGGGGGCTGTTTGCCCAGCTCCCGGCGGCTGTAAAATAAGATACGGGCAGCTGGTAAAGCTGTTGGTGGAACCGGGTTATATAGGTCTGTCCTTTTGAACCCGAACCGACGACGATATCAAAACGCCCGGCTACTTTTTCAGTACCCTGGTAATAGCCCACCTGGTATAAGCCGCTGTCTCTTTTTTCCATCACGACCACCCGGCCGGAATCGTAAGCATACCTGTTTTTCCCTTTCTCAAAACTGCCTTTGATGTATTTTTCCAAAGCCGGCCGGGTGGTAAGGTAATGCGCCGTATGAATATGGCTGTCGTAAATATTTTTATGACAACCGGCACAGGATGCTGAACCCGCGAATTGCGCTAAGTCAACCGGGTCCCGGGTTGAATCTGTGCTGCTGGCAACTTTATCGTTTGCTTTTTTGTCGTTTTCCCTGTTTACGCATTGTGCAAATAGTAAAATGCAAAATCCGATGAGGGAAACAGTTGTTATGCATCGCCGGTATTTCGCAATCTGATTCATCCTGAATGGTTCAACCGTTATTGTACAGATATGCCCAAATTATGAGGGGTTGCCATAAAGGAAGCAACCCCTGCTTAAACCAAAAAAAACGAACATTATGAATTACTGTTTATTCGCATAATTTGTCGCTACATCCGTGGCCGACAGCGCCACCGAATAGAATTTCAGCTGGTCGATGGCGCCGGGAAATCCGGCCATCCAGCCATTGTCCTGGTAGCTTCCCTGAATATTCGCCGCCTGTTCAAAACCGGCAACTACCAGGTTGGAGGCATTCCCGTCGAATGCAATGGTTTCATTTGTCTTCTGATCAAACTGCGCACCGTCCTGGTAAAGAGTACCCGTTAAAGATGGAGCATCATAAGTGAAAACAATCTGATGCCAGTTGCCGTCGTACATGTGCGGCAACCTGTTCGCCCCGGTATAATTGGCGAAATCCCAGTTGTCTCCGCTTCCATTGGCAAAATGGATTTTAAAGTCCATGGAATCGGAATTCCCGCCGGTGGAATGGTCGGCGAAGACGGTTATTTCACCCCAGAAATTACTGGTGCTGGCAAGAGCCAGGATGGCATCCGGGTCGATATTATCTTTCTTTGAAAGGGGAATATTCAGCCAGAACGAAAAAGTAAAACTTTGAGCCGTTGTTGCAAAGTCATTTGCCGAAGGGTAAATTAAAAAGCTGTAAACCGAAGTTCCACCCAGACCATCTGTTACGGGGTTAAACTGTATCGCCTGGCCGCTGACCCCCTGCACATAAGAGGTGGCGCTGTCCGTACTGGCAAACTGGGCACGGATACTATCCGCATTAATGCCGTCATACGCGGCATAGAATTTCAGCGGTCCCCCAGGCTGGGTGGCATCCTTGGGATAATCCCCCAGGGGAGGATGTTCTATTTTCTGGCATCCGGTAACCGCGGTACCCAACGTAAAAGCAATCAATGCGTTTTTGATTATTTTATTTATTAGGCTCATACTTAAAATTTTATTGGTATTCAATGATCCGCCTGATATCATAAGAAGGCTGTTCATTAAACAGATTAATAATTAGGGTTTTGCACCAGATTCGGATTGGCAGACAGGGCCGGTGTCGGTATCGGGTAATATTCGTTCTTAGGCTGGTATCCCATGCCGCCCAATACCGACTGGGCATCACCCCATCTCACCAGATCGTAAAATCTTTCCATTTCCATACCAAATTCAACCCTTCTTTCCTGCTTGATTGCAGCCCGGAACTGAGCCTGGTTTACATACTGAACATAGGGCAACACCGCGTTATTGCCATTCCTGGCTCTTGCCCTGATCTGTTCCAGCCAGCCCTCTGCAGCAGAATCGTTTGCGGCTCCGCCAATTTCATTGGCACATTCTGCCGCCATTAATATGACATCCGCATAACGCAGCACCCGTTGATTTACAAATGCCGCACCTGTCGGATCTCCGGCAGCCAGTTGTTCTTTCGGATCCACATAGGTCTTTTTGTTCCAGTACAAAGAATTGGTTAACGGCGGCAGTGTGCGGCCATAACCACCGTTGGACGGGTCATCAGACTGTCCGGAAAACAGGATGGTCGCTGCCATACGAGGGTCTCCGGGTTCATAAGCATTCACCAGATTTTGCGTAGGATTGTTCCATCCCCAGCCCAGATTCCAGTCACCGGAACCGCGAACCCCCTGGCATGTGCCCCACCAGCTCCAGTAAGTAGTGGCTGCACCCGCTGCTGTATTGGCATTTTGCTGGCACTGCACTTCAAAAATAGATTCTGAACAATTCTCATTGCCCGTTTTCCATATAGCCCAGTAAGGACTAAACAATGAATACTGCTTGGAATCTATAATAGCCTGGCAAAGATTCAGGCAGCTCTGATAGTTGGCGAGCGTGGTGGGATTTGGCGCATCCCGCATTAAGTAAGTTTTCGCATGAAGTGTCCTGGCGGCATTCTGTACAAGCCGGCCAACCTGGGTAGAGGGTTGCGCCGAGGGAAGGTTGGCTTCCGCAAAGCTTAAATCCGCATCAATCTGCGCATAAACATCCGCAACCGGAGATTTGGGAAGCTGTCCATCCGAAGGCTGGTATATCCTTTTTGTTATGATAGGTACTTCACCATAGTTTTTAACCAGATCAAAATAGGCATAAGCCCGGAACCATTTTCCTTCCGCAATATTGATCAGGGAAGCGGGATCAGAAAGTTTTAGCGAATCGGCTGTTTGAAGTAAGATATTGGCAAGCAGTATCAGTTGATAATGCCTGTCCCAATACACTCCGTTCGCCCATTCGTCTTTACTGTATTGAAAATCTGAATAGGCTGTAATATAGCCGGCCGCTCCGGGATCGGCGTTAACGGTCTGGTCTCCCGAGCGGAAACTTTGCATTGGGAGATAACCGATACTGGTAAAACCATCGCCGCAATATGGTGCAGACTGGGAGTTTCTGATCGTACCATATAAACCGATTGCCTGCCCTTCCAGTCCGCCCTGGTTCAGATCGCTTAATGTAGCCTGCAAAGGCTTCCGGTCGAGGAATTTGGTACACCCTGAAAAAAGGGCAAACGTGGAGATGAAAAGAATAAGTCCCCCGA
>DHWT01000130.1:0-1360 GCA_002413325.1 Chitinophagaceae bacterium UBA5175
TATTGCCGGCCCGGCCTGTTCTTCCGCTCCGGTGCGTGTATATTTCCACATCATCCGGCAATTCATAATTAATGACATGCGTGATCCCCTGCACATCAATACCGCGGGCTGCCACGTCGGTGGCGATGAGTAACTGAAGCGATTTCTCCCTGAATTCCCCCATCACTTTATCACGCTGCTGCTGTGTCAGATCGCCATGCAGGGCATCAATATCATATCCTTCACGCGTCAGTTTTTCAGAAATATTCTGCGCGTCGGCCTTGGTACGTGTGAAAATAATTCCGTAGATCCCGGGGTTGAAATCAATCATGCGTTTCAGCGCTTCATAACGGTGATGTGCATTCGTAACAAAATACTGGTGATCGATATTCAGGTTGGCGGTATTCATTTTACCCACCGTGATCTCCATGGGATTTTTCATGTATTTGCGGCTGACCCTTTTGATTTCGGCGGGCATCGTCGCACTGAACAACCAGGTAGCGTCGCGTTTGGGTGTATTCTGTAAAATAAATTCTATATCGTCCTGGAAGCCCATATTCAGCATTTCATCGGCTTCATCAAGCACCACGTATTTTATTTCTTCGAGGTTGATGGCTTTCCTTTCGATCAGGTCGATCAGCCGGCCGGGTGTTGCCACCACGATCTGGACGCCCCTGCGCAGGTCCCGGATCTGCATCCCGATGGAAGCGCCGCCGTAAACAGCTAAAACCTGCACGCCGGTCATAAATTTTTTGAAGAGTTCCAGTTCACTCACGATCTGCAGACAGAGTTCACGGGTCGGACAAACTACCAGGGCCTGGGGTATTTTCTGCTCCACATTCAGGAGGTGCAGCAGCGGCAAACCGAATGCAGCTGTTTTCCCGGTTCCTGTCTGTGCGAGTCCGACCAGGTCTTTGGTACCACTCAATAATACAGGAATGGCCTTCTCCTGAATGGGGGTGGGCTGGGTATACCCTAATGCGGTTACTGCCTTCAGGAGATTCTCTTGTAACCCAAGCCCTTCAAATGTGCTCATACAGTTCTGAAATTTTGCGCAAAGGTACAATTTTAAGACCAAAGCTTAAGTCCTAAGGTCCAAGGCCTAACGCTTAACGCTTAAAGCGTAACGCCTAACGTATTTTTAAAAAAGTCCTTCGATTTATAATCTGAAAACTCATTCTTCCAACCCTTACAATGAACCTGCTTTTTCCCAATTTAACAGGCTTGAGGCTCACTCCAGTATCCGCTTAATCTTATTCGCATTCTCCATCAACTCCTGTAGATATGCATAGTTTTCCTTCTCCAGGCAACTTTTGAATTTACGAAGCTGCATGATGTGTTCGTTCAGCACATCCAGCACGTTTTCCCGGTTTTGCATAAA
>DHWT01000130.1:1706-5019 GCA_002413325.1 Chitinophagaceae bacterium UBA5175
TCCCTTTCCTTTTCCAACACGGTATTGGCGAGAGCAAAGGATGTAATATGCGATATATGACTCACATAGGCAGCGTGCACGTCATGGCTTTCTGCGTCCATATATACGAGCGACATACCCAGGATCGTATATACTTTTTCAATCAGGGCCAGTGCTTCCGGATCTGATTTTTCTCGTTCACAGATCACGCAGGAACGGCCACGGAATGCATCATGCACGGCCGCTTCTGGTCCGCTGTATTCTGTTCCCCACATCGGATGTGTGGCAACAAAACGGCTCCTGTTAGGGTGATCCGCCAGGAAGGAGCATAAAGCCTGTTTGGTCGAACCGGCGTCTGCAACAATTTGTTTCGGGGTTACCATATCCAGGATGGTTTTCATCACAGGCAGGGTTACGTCGACCGGGATGGCAACATATATAAAATCACTCTGTTTAACTGCTTCTTCAAGGGGTAATACTTCATCAATAATTCCAAGCTCCAGCGCTTTTTGAGCCGTAGCGCCGCTCCGGCTCACCCCGATTACTTTTTTTACCAGCTTATGATCCTTCAGGGCGAGACTAAATGATCCCCCGATCAAACCCACCCCAACAATGGTAACTGTATTAAACATGTTGTTCCGGTTTTATAAAACCTGCCTTCTGTATCCTGTCAAAACCCTCCCGTATTTTTTCTTCCGTTGCACATAAACTCACGCGTATGTAACGGTTTCCGGCAGTTCCGAAAATGCCACCCGGAGTAACAAAAACACGGGCCTTATATAATAAAAGGTCACTCAGGGCATAACCGTCGGAAACACCTTCCGGCACACTTGCCCATACAAAAAGTCCCGCCTGGTTTTTCGAAAACCGGCAGCCCAGTCCTTCGAGCATGGCTTCCACGACCTGTTTGCGCCTGCGATATATTGTATTTACTTCTTCATACCACGAAGCAGGCAGGGACAGGGCCCTGGCTGCCGCCAGCTGCAGGGGAAGAAACATACCGCTGTCCATATTACTTTTAAACCGGAGCACATTTTCTATATGATGCGATTGGGCCATCATCATGCCGACCCGCCACCCCGCCATATTGTGCGACTTGCTGAGTGAATTCAACTCTATCACGTGGCCATCGGCGCCTGCCACCTGCCATATGCTCATGGGCTTATCATTCAGGATAAAACTGTAGGGATTATCATGCACGAGCAATACCTGGTTCTCCCTGGCAAAGGCAACCAGGTCCTCAAATAGTTTTTTAGTGGGCAGCTGACCGGTGGGCATCTGCGGATAATTCACAAACATCAGTACAGTTTCCTGGCCTCGAGGTTTTGTTTTAATGAACTGCTTCAGTTCCGCAAAATCGGGCATCCAGTTATTCACTTCTTTCAGCTCATAGTATGCGGGAATGGCGCCGGCCAGTTTCGCTGCACTCTGGTAGGTTGGATACCCCGGATTGGGGATCAGGACGAGATCCCCCGGATTCACATAGGTCATGCAGATATGCATGATCCCTTCCTTGGATCCTGCAAGGGGCAGGATTTCAAGGTCCGGATTCAGTGTTACGCCATAATATTCCCGGTACCAGGCTGCCATGGCTTTGCGCAATACCGGGGACCCTTTATAACTCTGGTAAGCATGCGTATCGGGCTTTCTGCTCTCTTCGTTTAAAACGCGGATCACGTCCGGATGGGGCGGCTGGTCGGGGCTTCCGATGCCCAGGCTGATAATAGGCTTCCCTTCCCTGGTGAGATCTTCGATCTCCCGTAATTTTCTGGAGAAATAATATTCCCCGATTCCGTCTAATCTTTTAGCAGTATTCATTTTCCAGACTTAAATAGAAGGCCTGAGGCCCAACTCTTATTTATGTTAATTTTAAAATCCCAAACTTTTCATCGGTCATCGGTCAACATAAGCCTTAAGCTTTGCGCTTTATGCCTGTATCCCCTTTCTATACACTCCGTAAACTTTCAGATCCGAGATCGCCGGGCGGATGATTTCCACCACGCGTTCAAACTGATCCTTATTTTCGAACTCCATATCCGCATGAAAACTGTATTTCCAGTCGCTCCCGGGAATCGGGTAGGACTGCAGTTTACTGAGATTGATACCCGCATCGGCAATCAGGGTCAGCACCCTTGCCAGGCTCCCCCTGGAATGGTCGGTATGAAAAGTAACCGAGGCTTTGTTGGCGTCTTTTACAGGATAAGCATTTTCCTTACGGTGAAGCACCAGGAAACGGGTATAATTATTTTTCATGGTATGGATGTCCGGCGCGATCATATCCAGCTGAAACAGGCTGGCAGCGAGACTGCTGGCGATACCCGCAATATGTTTGCTCTTGCGCTGGTGAATATGCTTTGCGCTGAGCGCCGTGTCTTCCGTTTCAATCAGTTTCCAGTCGTACTGGTTTAAGTAATCCAAACACTGGAGGATCGCCATCGGGTGGGAATGCACCTCCTTAATATCTTTCAGGGTTACCCCCGGGTTCACGACCAGGTTTTGCCGGATCTGCAGATAAACTTCCCCTGCAATCACCAGGTCACTGTTGCGGAGCAGGGAATAATTCGGGAGAATGCTGCCGGCAATGGAATTTTCGATGGCCATCACCGCGGCATCGCAGAGGCCCGGATCTGCCGCCGATTTCACCACGTCCTGGAATCGGGCGCAGGCCAGGATATTTGTCTTTTCACCAAAAAAAATCCGGGCGGCTTCCTGGTGAAAACTGCCTTCATATCCCTGGATGGCTACGCGTTGAACGGGGTGTTGCATATGATAAAAAAAAATCCCGGCTTTTGACCGGGATTCTATTGTTAAGTTTTAAAATTTAATGACTGGTTAACAAAAGCATTCCCGGTTTGCTTCTAAAATAGAAGAAAAAATAAAATCCAAAATAACGGTATGCTTTTGCGATTGACATATAAGAATTCAAAAATAAATGATTCTGTTGATCCGGCAAATTTATTTTCCCGGGCTTTGTACCCTTCAGGGGTTTAGTCTTCTTTCCTGCAGGGCACTTACGAGTTTGAACAGGTGAAAGGGTTTGAAAATCCTCCAGTCCGGCTGCTCAATCAGGCCGATAAAACGGTCCAGTTTGGCCCTGTGGAAGTCGTATTGCGTCTGTGGCGGCATGTTGATACAGACAATCCAGCCCTGTTCCTGTTCTACGTCTTCCAGCCATTCTTCATAATAGTCCTTATCGCCGCTGTGAAAATTCAGCACGTTCTCCGCGATCAGGATTAATTTAAATATTCCCTCGGCCATGAACTTGTCGGCCACTTCTCTTTTAAGGCTCATGATATCATTTTCAATGGCATCATTCCATTCACCGATCAATTCT
>DHWT01000183.1 GCA_002413325.1 Chitinophagaceae bacterium UBA5175
GATGAGATTCTGGGTATTGAGTGAAACATTAGTTGGCAGTTGGCATTTGAATGTTTCGCTAACCGGTGATGGTATTGAAAAAGCTTTGGACTTTTAACCTTCTTCAGGTGTATACAAAAGTCAGCACGAGGTCGTCAAATATTTTGAAATAAACCGACAGCGGGATGGATCCATCCTTCCTGAATTCAAAACACATTTCGCCCATAGTGCCCGAATGGATAAAATAAGGTTCCTTCCAGCGGATATGTTCTTTAAAGTTTACATTTCCCAGGCTGTACCATTTGAAAATGGATTCCTTGGCGCTCCACAACAAAGTGAGCTGTTGCAGGCGGTGACCCGATTTTTCGATGTTTTCTAAGGCTATGGCGGATTCATGCAGGGATAGGAATTTATTGCTTATTTTTTCAATCACCGGACCGGCTTTTTCAATATCCACTCCGACCCGGTTCGAACGGCTTACGATGGCCGCTGCAAAGTGCCCGAAATGTGAGATTGAAAAATGATACTTTTCGTCAACCAGGTAAGGTTTGCGCGTATCCGCAATCAGTATTTCTTCCAGCGGAAAATCGGAAAACAATTCCGTAAGCAGGAAACGGCCCGCCAGGTGCTGCAACCTTTTTAGTGCATGGGAAACGTCCCGTTTCATGGGTACGCGGTACAGAAAGAAATCTTCGCCTTCCGTGATATGCCAGATGGCCAGTTTAGTAGATTCGTTGATATTATGTTGATAAAATAAGGGCATCAGAAAATAGCTTAATGCGAAATTCGCTCCGTTTAGGTACGGAGGATAAACAAATAAACAAATAAACCACCAAAAGAATGATTTTATCTGACAAGCGTATCATGGAGGAAATGGAAAAAGGAACGATTAAAATCCAACCCTACAACCGCGCGTCCCTGGGAAGTAATTCCTACGATGTTCACCTGGGACCCTGGCTGGCCACTTACCGGGAACATATCCTGGACGCTAAAAAACACAATGAAATAGAATCATTCGAAATTCCGGAAGAAGGATTTGTTCTCTATCCCCATATTTTTTACCTGGGCGTAACCGCCGAATATACAGAAACCCACGAACACGTACCCTTCCTGGAAGGCAAGTCCTCCACCGGCCGTCTCGGCATCGATATCCACGCAACGGCAGGAAAGGGTGACGTGGGATTTTGTGGCAACTGGACACTGGAAATTTCAGTAAAACAGCCGGTACGCATTTATAAAGGCATGCCGATCGGCCAGCTGATTTATTTCCCGGTGGATGGTGAAATTGAAGTAAAATACAACCAGAAAAAAGATGCGAAGTACAGCGGGCAGATCAACAAGCCCGTGGAAAGTATGATGTGGAAGAATAAATTTTAAAATGCCGGGGCGCCGTATTTCCGGAGGTAGGCGATGGCCAGCCCGACAACCTCATCATAGGAATCAATTCCCTGGGGCTGGCGGTTGGCTTTCAGATAATCTCCATACATGGCATGTATGACCGGTTCCAGTGGGTTCCGGTATTTCATATAAAATGCCTTCAGGTCGCGCAGGTCCTGACGTACCGGTTGTTTCAGAGACTCACGGTAAGGAATAAACGCTACTGAATCCAGACTATACAGAGCGCTCGCCGCATACAGGTACAATTCAACATATACGGAATACCGGAAAGCCGGGTCAGGCGAGGATTTGGCTGCCAGGAATCCGCAGAAATTGGCTTCTTCTTCTTTTGCATATCCCAGCTGGTGACCGATTTCGTGGGAGGTTGTGAAAGGCTGTATAAACCGGGGTATGGTGGTATTCACCTGAGCTTCCCCCGTGAAGGGATTATAATACCCGCTGAACCCCAGGTAATTTGTCAGGTATCCATAAAATGAAAATTTTATGGACGGATTGGAATAATAGAGGGCGGGTTCCACGCGGCCCAAAGCATGATAGGCCTGAACGGATTTCCTGAAAAGACTGTCGTTGCTTACCAGACTTTTCCTGGCTTCACGGGAAGCGGAATCGATACCGTTCATTCTTTTTACCAGCAAGTCCAGCAGCGCTTTCAGATCTTCTTTGGAATAACGAACGGTTTCCAGGTGCATCTGTTCCGTGATGGGCAGGCGGTCGTAGTTCAGTCCCCATAATAAATTAAAAACAATATATACCCACAATACGATGCTGATGGTTCTTTTCAGACTGAGCAACAGGTACTGGCGATGCAGGGTCAGCCTGAAAGCCTGGGTAAAAAACCGCACCAGGGATATAACGAGGTAAATAAAACCGGCGGCATACAGCATATCCCCCGCACTGAACGGTATCCAGCCGAATAATAAACGCAGCAACCGGGAAATCAGGGGATAGGCCCCGGTTGAATAATAGTTTTCAACGGCATGCGGAAATAATGAAAAAAATTTAATGCCGGCTGCTATCAGTACAGGAATGGGCCAGGGCCTGAAACGTTTCCAATGCATACCCTTAAAAATACATATTATTAATGCATCCATACTATATTGCAGCTTATACAATCATTCATGGATCTTGATTTTAACAAGAATGAAGATAACATGAAGCAGGCCCTCAGCCAGCTTCACAACCGCATGCAGAAAATTGCATTAGGCGGCGGTTTGAAATCAGCCGAAACGCAGCATGAAAAAAATAAATGGACGGCGAGGGAAAGAATCGCCCGGCTGCTGGACAAGGATAGCGACTTTTATGAAATCGGCGCTTTTGCAGGTTATGAAATGTACGAAGAATACGGTGGCTGCCCGGCTGCCGGAACCGTAGCAGGCATCGGTTATGTGAGCGGGCGTCAGTGTATCATTATCGCCAATGATCAGACGGTTAAAGCCGGAGCCTGGTTCCCGATAACCGGTAAAAAAAATCTCCGGATGCAGGAGATTGCCATGGAGAATCACCTGCCGGTTATTTATATCGTGGACAGTGCCGGGGTTTTTCTGCCCCTGCAGGATGAGATCTTTCCGGATAAAGAACATTTTGGCCGGATCTTCAGAAATAACGCCCGCATGAGTGCCATGGGTATTACGCAATTGTCCGTCGTTATGGGCCCCTGTGTTGCCGGAGGCGCTTACCTGCCCATCATGAGTGATGAAACCCTGATGGTGGAAGGCAACGGTTCCATTTTCTTAGCGGGTCCCTATCTCGTAAAAGCTGCCATCGGAGAAACAACAGATACGGAAACCCTGGGCGGCGCGGTTACCCATACTTCCATTTCCGGCATTGCAGATTATAAATTTAAAACTGAGGAAGAATGCCTGGACCAGGTAAGGAAAATCATGTCTGCCCTGGGACGGGCGCCATCTGCCGGTTTCGACCGCATTGAAGCAAAAGCACCTTCAAAAAATCCGGCAGATATTTATGGCCTGATCCCTTCTGATGCAACCCGGCCCTACGATATGCTGGAAATTATTAACCGAATCGTGGACGCGCCGGGTATTCTGCAATTCAAGGAAGACTATGGAAAAACGATCATCTGCGGGTATGCGCGGATTGACGGATGGGCCGTGGGAATTGTAGCCAACCAGCGTACAGTGGTGAAGACGAAAAAAGGTGAAGTGCAGCTCGGGGGCGTTATTTATAATGATAGTGCAGATAAAGCTGCCCGGTTCATCATGAACTGCAATCAGAAAAGAATCCCATTGCTTTTTTTGCAGGATGTGACCGGTTTTATGGTGGGCACAAGAAGTGAACAGGCCGGCATTATAAAGGATGGAGCAAAAATGGTGAATGCCGTTGCAAATTCCGTCGTTCCCAAATTCACGATTATTGTGGGCAACTCTTATGGAGCGGGCAATTATGCGATGTGCGGAAAAGCATATGATCCCAGATTCATACTTGCCTGGCCCACGGCTAAAATTGCGGTGATGGGCGGTGACCAGGCGGCAAAAACCTTATTACAGATCCAGGTGGCCTCCCTGAAGTCGAAAGGGCGGGTTATTGATCCGGCGGAAGAAAAAAAATTACTGGATGAAATCCGCGGCCGGTATGAAAGGCAAACCAGTCCTTACTATGCTGCTGCCCGTTTATGGGTAGATGGAATCATCGATCCGCTGGAAACGCGGAAACTTATTTCAGAAGGCATCCGGGCGGCCAATCAGAATCCGGAAATCCCCGAATTCAAAATGGGGGTGTTTCAGGTATAATTGAAAGTGTGGAATCATTTTGCTAAAAATAAAAATGATGTAATCTGAAACCTGATAAAAAATTTCATACTCCCACACGATCATATACCCACACCATTAACATATGGATATAAAAATCAAGTCTTGAAGGATCACGTGATCATGTATACCGACGGCGCTTCCCGCGGCAATCCGGGCCCGGGCGGGTATGGAACCATCCTCATGTGGAATGGGCATGAGAAGGAGTTGTCTGCCGGATTTCGCCGGACCACCAATAACCGGATGGAACTAATGGCCGTGATTGCCGGTCTCGAAGCACTTAAAAAAGACGGGGTTCCGATTAAGATTTATTCCGACAGTCAGTACGTCGTGAACAGTGTTGAAAAAGGCTGGCTTAAAACATGGATCGCCACGGATTTCAAGGGAGGCAAAAAAAATAAGGATCTGTGGCTACGGTATGCGTGGCTTGCAAGCAAACATCATATAAAATTTCACTGGGTCAAAGGACATGCTTCCAATTCGCATAATAACCGCTGCGATGAACTCGCGACGAAGGCTGCGGATGGCAAACATTTACATGAAGACGAAGGGTATGAGGGTTGACTGTAGATCGCTGACAGTCAGGCATTAGATTTTAGACTTACACGCTGGCCGCTCTTCTGAAATAAGTAATAACTCCCAAAAAGAATTCCGGAGAATACAAGTGTTGCCAGGATGCTCATCTGGTAAAAGGGAATTCCATCCGTATAACAGAGCAACAGCCCGCTAAAAGTTTTGGGTCTGTCCAGACCCCGTGCGGCTCCGTTACTGGCCCATACCAGAAAATTGGATACCAGGAAATAGAGGGTAGGCGCCGCGAAGGAAGCAGCCGTTATCTGTAATACATTCAATTTCTTTACGGCGAAACCAACAAAGACCAGTCCGGCGAAAAGCAAATAATTCTGCCACTGCCCGTCATAAAAACCTGGGATCGCGGTCATTCCACCCATATACAATAACTGGTAAAACAGATCTGATATGAACATGGAAAGCACGGGAATTATGAAAGCCCATTTCCGGTCCCTGATAACAGCCCCTGCAAAAACGGCCATAGCCCATTGGGGTGCGAATCCGAAAGGGCGTCCGGGAATGACCCGGTAAAGGGCCGCGATAATAACCAGTAGCAAAAAAGACCAGACTAAGTTTTTGGAAGACTTCATCATAATGATTTAGAAATGTAAAATTAACTGATTTTAAAAAAACCTGAAAACATTGGGCAGGAAGTTACTAACAAAGGCTGAAGGCCTAATACATCCCGGGAATAGAAGCCTGATAAATTATAGTGTCTTCCAATGCCATGATCGTACTGGTTGCCCCGTCAAAGGTCACCCAGGCTTCCCCCTTATTTCTTTTAAAACCAATCCTTTCATTTTCCGCAACCTCTGCAGACCCGCTGAAAATAAGGAAGATTTCGGCAGAATGTGAAACCAGCGTTTTTGACTGTCCTTTCGCAATTTGCATACGGCTGAGTTCAAAATCCGGAGCCGGGGTGGGATAAGCCAGTGTTTCAGCATCTGCCGGCTTACCAGTGATGATATCCGGAATCGTGGCTTCGAATTTCACATGTTTGAGCAATTCGGGCACGTCTACATATTTGGGCGTCAGGCCCCCGCGCAGCACGTTGTCGGAATTGGACATAATCTCCACGTTCTGGCCTTCCAGGTAAGCATGTGGCAAACCGGCATCCTGGAATACGGCCTGTCCCGGTTGCAGGTGCAGGAGATTAAAAAAATAAATAGAGAATATACCCCGGTCAATATGATCTTCCTGCGAATAGGTCAGTGCTGCCCGTGCGGCCCAGAAATCTTCTTTATCCTTATTCAGTTTCCCGTTCTGGTAATGGGGGATAATCCGGTCGAGCAGGGTTTTTAAATGCCGGTCAACCTGCGGTTGTGGCATTTCCATCACGTGCCGGTAAAGTTTCTTATAATTATCACCGCCGAATATGGGTACCAGGAAATGCAGTTCAGGAATCTCCCTGAGTACGCCCTGAAGGGCCCTGGGAGATTTAAACCCGTGTAAAAGCCAGAACTCACTCAGGGCCAGCATGAGTTCGGGTTTATGGTTGTTATCTTTGAAATTCCGTTTTGGCGAAGCCAGGTCGATACCTCGCTCATTTTCCGCATCAAAAGCGATTTGAGCGTCTTCTTTGGAAGGATGCACCTGGATGGATAACATGTCTTTTACATCCAGCACTTTGAGCAGGTAGGGCAAACGTCCAAAGGTTTTTGCGGCTTTTTCGCCCAGGGTCTGTCCCGGGTATTTTTCAATATACGCTTTCAGGCTGACCGGTTGTTCCGGTCCGGTCTTGACTTCAGCGCTTCCACGTTCATGGGTTCCTAACCAGAATTCCGCGTAAGTTTCACCCTTTTTCACCTGGATATTCAGCAGTTTCGGAAGGTAATAATATCCACCCCAGGCATAGTGTTGTACTTTCCCCGTTATCGGTAAAACCCGATCTTTACTCAGTTCCATATTTTTCATTAGTGGCTCAAAGTAAAGCAAAAATGGCCGCACATAATGAATTTGGGAAAGCGGGTGAACAATTGGCAGCTGAATGGCTTGAGCAGCGTGGCTTTCAACTGATTTCCCGTAACTGGAAATCGGGCCGGTATGAGGTGGACATTATCGCCTGCCGCAAAGGAATTTTGCATCTGATTGAAGTAAAATCAAGGCATGATGACCTTTTTGGCAAACCGGAAGACTGGGTGGACCGGAAGAAAGGCATGCATTTATTATCGGCTGGAGAAGTATTTCAGCAAAGGTACCCCGAATGGAACCAGGTCCAATATGATATTCTTTCCATTCTGTTTACACCGGATGGCAAACGGGATTTCTTTTTTATAGAAGACGTATATTGGTGGTAATGAGACAGCCATCCGGTAAACAGCAAGAGATTCTTCAGTCCTACCAGCAAAATATCCAATTCCACGAAACTGCCATTCAGAGACTGAGAAAAAACAAAAGTGCAATTGCCCTGGCCAGGTTGATTTCGATCCTTGGCGGACTGGGAACCATCTGGTATTTCTGGCCCCGGACAACATGGGTCGTTTACGCAATCATCGTATTTGCCATTATTTTTATATACCTCGTTTTCCGGGATGCAGATCTTACGGTTTTAATAAATGTCCACGAACGCCTGATCCGTGTAAACCGGCACGAAACAAATGCCATGCAGCATGCCCTGGAAGATTACGAAGACGGACAAAACTATGCTGACCCGGGTCATGCCTATGCATCGGATCTGGATTTATTCGGACCTGCCTCTTTATTTCAGTTGTTAAATCGTTGCCATGCCGAACAGTCTAAAAAATTATTAGCCGAATATTTAAAAACCGCCCTGGATGCTACTGCAGTTAAACTTAAGCAGGAGGCAGCCACAGAACTTTCTGAAAAACAAACGTTTTGTCAAAATCTCCAGGCCGCAGCTATGGCAAAACCACTGACAATAAAAACTGAAGAAAAATTAAAACACTGCATAGAGGCACCTCCTGTTGGTTACGGAAATCCACTTTGGAAATGGTTCCGGAATATTTATCCAATTATTCCCATATCCGTTACTGCCTACTATATAGCCGGTGAAATATCCGACAAAGTTTATCTGACCTGTTTAACAGGTTTCTATTTTATATCCGTTCTGATCAGCAGGAAAATCGGACCCGCACTGGAGATGCTTTTGGATATCGAACCCGAAATAGACGGACTGCGCAAACAATTTCTCCTGATTGAAACAGAAAATTTTAAATCAAATCATTTGCAATCCCTGCAGAACAGATTAAAACCAACCGGTTATAAATCCACTACTGATACCATGCGGGAATTCGCCGGCCTCTTGAAAAAAAATGACTGGCGTTCCAATCTATTAATAAATCTTATGCTCCAGATATTTTTAGTCTGGGATCTCCGTCTCATCATTACACTGAATGAATGGAAAAAGAAAAATAAAAGTCAATTCCGGGACTGGTTTCATGTAATTGCTGAAATGGAAGTTTCCAACAGTATGGCATCCCTTGTTCATAATGAACCCGGCTGGTGTTTTCCGGAAGTGGATGAAAAATATTTTCATTTCGCAGCGAAAGCACTCGGTCATCCGTTGATTCCTGTAACAACCCGTATAACCAGTGATTTTTCACTAGAAGGAACCGGCAGGATCGCCCTGATAACAGGTTCCAATATGGCCGGCAAATCGACCTTCCTCCGGTCGCTGGGAGTCAATACTGTACTGGCGCTGATGGGCTGTCCGGTTTGTGCCGGGCAAATGAAGCTGAGTAATGTAAAACTCATCAGCAGCATGCGGGTCGCTGATAATTTAGCGGAGAACACGTCCACATTTTATGCTGAATTAAAAAAACTTCAATTCATTATCGAATCCGTTAACCGGAAAGAAAAAGTTTTCATTTTGCTGGATGAAGTATTACGGGGTACCAATTCAACAGACCGTCATAAGGGAACAAAAGCATTAGTCAGTCAGTTACTGAAATGCGGAACGGTTGCGGTGATGGCTACGCATGATACCGATCTCGCCCATTCGGAATCGGCAAATGCATCTGTATCCAACTATCATTTCGAAGGCAACATCATGGGTGAGGAACTCAGTTTTGACTATAAAATAAAAAATGGAATCAGCGAAAGCCTGAATGCAACGGCGCTCATGAAAAAAATAGGTATTCACTTTCAGGATTAATATATTTACGCCAACCATACAGCAGAAATCAATCAATTCCATGGCTCAAACCACTGTTAATCTCCGGACCTTCAGAAACCTGGTTTCCCGAAATAAAAAGCGATTCAGAAATTTCCTTACCCGCATGGAAAAAAAACCAGCAGGTAAAGTTCACCTGATCACCCTGGAAGCCAATGAACTTTCCTGGGCTAAAACGGATTGCCTGGATTGTGCCAATTGCTGCAAGACCATGTCACCCACGTATACCCAGAAAGACATTTCCCGTATTTCGAAATTCCTGGGTATGACGAAAACAGCATTCAGGGAAAAATGGTTGTACAAAGACCGGACGGGGGACTGGATGAATAAAAAACAACCCTGCCAGTTCCTGGATCTAAAAACCAACCTCTGCGGGATTTATGAAGTGCGCCCGCGCGATTGCGCCGGATTCCCGCATCACAGTACCAAAAAAATAAAGGAATATGGACATATGTACAGGCAAAATGTTGAATTTTGTCCTGCCACCTACCGGCTTGTGGAAATTATGCAGGAAGGAATTTCTGAAGGCAGGTGGGAACTTAAATAAAACTCATGTGGGCCGCTGAAAAAAAGGGATTCAAAGCCTGGCTGCAACTGGAAAAATCGTTATCTGATCATTCAGTGGAAGCTTACGGGAGGGATATTGAAAAACTAACGCAGTTTTTAGAAATTCAGCAAAGTATAGCATCGATTGAAAATATCCGCCTGCCCGATTTGCAGGCATTTCTGAAATGGATCGGGGGGCTGGGCATGACGGCCAGTTCCCAGTCGCGCATCGTATCGGGCATCCGTTCCTTTTTCAAATATTGTTTACAGGAGAACCTCGTAATTCAGGACCCTACCCTGCTGCTGGAGACACCTAAACTCCGGAGATCCCTGCCCGATTTCCTCAGTGTGGATGAAATTAACCGGATTGTACAGGCCATCGACCTGAGTAAACCCGAAGGCGAGCGGAACCGGGCAATCCTTGAAACCATGTATAGTTGCGGATTGCGGGTATCGGAGTTGGTGAACCTGCGCATTTCATCTCTTTATCCGGACCTGGGATTTATAAAGGTTATCGGGAAGGGCGACAAAGAAAGGCTGGTTCCGATCGGCAATACGGCATTAAAATTCATTGGTATTTACAGGAACCAGGTGCGGGTCCATGCCCCTGTAAAAAAAGGCAGCGAAGACATTCTCTTCCTGAACCGGCGGGGCGCGGGGTTATCCCGGCAGATGATCTTTGTATTATTAAAGGAACTGGTACGGGAGGCTGGTATAAAAAAAACGGTATCTCCACATACATTTCGTCATTCCTTTGCCACGCATCTCGTTGAATGTGGCGCCGATCTGAGGGCCGTACAGGAAATGCTGGGGCATGAAAGTATTACTACAACAGAAATTTACACACATCTGGATCGCGCTTACCTGCGTGAGACATTACAGAAGTTTCACCCGGCCTTTCAGGTTCAAAGCCCAACGCCTAAAGTTGAACACTGAACGATATTGAATGTTTATAAACGAACAACAGATAACTACCGAACACGGGAAATCCGTTGTCGTCTTTTGCCCGGTCATAAAACACACAAAATACTCCAGGCTGCTCAAGACCGGTACATGATTTGGGGTGGAAAATCGCTATGCAAAGACCCTTTCGTTGAATTCCATGCAGATTTCCTTCGCTTTCATCTTTCAGATGCCATAACTACTCAGGCCGATCTGTTAGCACAAGGTCCCGGATACTTCCTTGTATTTCGGTTATACGGCATTTCTCAGGAAACTCAAAATCAGCCATGTCCATGGAAACCACCTGATACGCCCCGGTGGAGTAAATACCGGGCCATATGAATACCCGGGGAACCGGCGCCTACGGCGACTAAGATATACAGGCAAAGTTCAGATTATTAGTGCGTTATGAGGTTTATTAATTGCAGGCACACTCAAATAGGGAAGCGGTGCATGTGCCGGTCAGCCAGTTTGCCTGAGGGTGGTTGAAAATTATTAAGTACATTACAATAATATTAAAACCTTCCTATATGAGCTTGCAGAG
Organism: Chitinophagaceae bacterium UBA5175; assembly: GCA_002413325.1. GTDB lineage: Bacteria > Bacteroidota > Bacteroidia > Chitinophagales > Chitinophagaceae > Puia. The sequence goes on from DHWT01000183.1 coordinate 10,877, forward strand.
ACTTTTTACAGCGACCCTTTCCGGTATTGTAATCGGAATTTTAATTGCTCCGGCAAAAGGTTCAGAAACCAGGAAAAAATTGTCTGATTCAGCAGATAATATAAAAGATAAAATTAGACGTATACGGGGAACCACCAATGAGGAACTGGACGAAATGCACGAAGTATTTGAACATGAAGTTGCCGGCCTGCGCGAGGATATCCGCGAAAAAGTGCTGAGGCTGATAGACCTGAGTAAAAAAAGCTACAATAATATCAAGTCGGAAGCGCTTTCTTAAGACGGACACCGAACGAGGAAAGTTTTCATTGGTGGTAGTTAAAAATATTTTGATTTAACTTCCATCCCGTTAATTTATGGCTTTTGTCCATGAAACTTTTCCAAAACCATACTCATCAGAATAACTCCCAATGCTCCAATGGCATTGAGCCAGAGGAAGCTGATATGGATCATCCCTTTCTGATTCAGGATATGAATGCTGACGACGAAGATTTCCACGACAACCGCGCTGATGAAAACCGGAGTAGCGCTGATCTTCTTAAAATAAAAAGCGACCAGAAAGATTCCGAGAATGACTCCGTAAAATAAGGAACCCAGCACATTGACCGCTTCAATTAAACTATTACCAATATTATAAGCCAGCTGTGCGACGATAACGCAAAATATACCCCATACCAGTGTATAAATCCGTGAATACTGATATTCTTTTTTCTGGCTCATCGGCTCTTTTATCCATCGCTTGTGCAGATCGTTGATGGTTGCAGAAGAAAGTGAATTCAGGGCAGCCGCAACGGACCCCCAGGCAGATAAAAAAATAACTGCGATCAGCAATCCGATCATGCCCTTCGGCAAATGGTCCACCACAAAACGCAGGAATATATAATTCGTATCGTTCGCATCGCCTTTTACATCCTTGTCCTTTAACCAGCGCTGGATAATGGAACGGAGCTGGGTTTGTCTTTTTTGTGTGTAGTCCATAGCAAGTCCCTGGCGCATCCTGTTTTCCACCTGGGTTTCCAGGGAAGGTTTCATTTGGGCCATTTTCAACTTCTGGAGGGCGTCGTAATCCTTCAGTACAATTTTCAGCGAATCCGCATACTTGGTTTTGGCCAGCAGGTCCAACTGGGTCTGATTAAAGAATAAAGGTTCTTTCGCAAACTGGTAATAAGAAAAAACCAGCACGCCGAGCAGGAGAATGCCAAACTGCATGGGAATTTTCACCAGCCCGTTCAGTAACAAACTCAACCTGCTTTCACGCGTGGAACGAGCAGTGAGATAGCGGCCCACCTGCGACTGGTCTGTACCAAAATAAGATAACTGCAAAAAGAATCCGCCGATGATTCCGCTCCAGATATTATAGCGGTCATTCCATTGAAAGCCATTTTCATCCCTGCCCGAAGTGATCACATTCAGTTTACCTGCTTTACCGCCGATATGCAGGGCGTCCGAGAGTCCCAGGTTTCCCGGCAGGAGGTGAACGACCATATATCCTGCTGTGAGCATGCCGGCGAATATGATGAGAAACTGAATCTGCTGCGTATAGGCAACTGCTTTGGCGCCCCCGGTGAACGTGTAAATGATCAGGAGACCGCCCATCAAGATATTGGTCCAGAGGATATTCCATCCCAGCAGGGAGGAAAGAATGATGGATGGCGCCGAAATACTGATGCCCGTCGACAATCCCCTTTGCAATAAAAATAAAAGAGAAGTGAAGGACCTGGTTTTCCCATCAAATCTTTTTTCCAGGAATTCGTATGCCGTAAAAAGTTTTAACTTATGAAAAACAGGAACAAATGTGATACAGAGCACCACCATGGCAAGGGGTAAACCAAAATAATATTGAACAAACCGCATTCCGTCGGTGTACGACTGGCCGGGCGCAGAAAGAAACGTAACCGCACTCGCCTGAGTTCCCATGATACCGAGCAGTATGAGAAGCCAGGAGGAACTTCTGTTCATCAGGAAATAACTCTCCAGGTTTTTTTCTGACCTGCTCCTGTATAATCCATACACGATGATACCGACCAGCGTCACGATCAGAACGATCCAGTCGATACCGCTCATGAAAAATGTTTGGTGAAAAGATAAAATAAAATAATCAGCAGCAGCAGGAATCCAATTACCAGAACATACCAGGATGTCCAGGACTTAAATAAAGGCGGCTTGTCTTCCGGCAATAAATCCATATTATTTTTTTGAGCTTCCGCGATTTGCCATCAGCATGGCCG
>DHWT01000088.1 GCA_002413325.1 Chitinophagaceae bacterium UBA5175
GGATTCCCCTTAAACGGGTCATTGGCCTGCCAACTGCTATTTTGCTGGTGGCCGGTATCATGATCGGATCGGGCGCTTTCAAGAAAATCGCGCCGATGTCGCAGTCGCTGATGAGCGAACCCTATATTTTACTGGCCTGGATCGCGGCCGGCACGATCTCGGTTTTTGGTGCTTTTACTTATTCCGGACTGGCCGCAATGACCAGCGAAACGGGAGGTATTTATGAATACCTGCGCCTGATCTATGGCGAATTTGTAGCGTTTCTACTGGGGTGGACCTATTTTATGATTGTGGGAACCGGCTCCATTGCCGCGCTGGCATTCGTATTTTCACAGTCTGCTGACGCCTTATTTCATTTTCCGCAACTGTTACCGGCTTTTCAGGATGTATCGGTTGCGCATTTTATTTATCCCTTCCGGGGATTGTCCGTCAAGATCCTGGCAATGTCCATGATCATTTTACTAACCGTGTTGAATATACGGGGTGTTAAGAAAGCAGGTATCCTGAACAATATCGTGACGGCCGCCAAGATCCTGGGTATTCTCTTACTGATCAGCGCTGGAATTTTTTATACGGGTGAACCGGGAAACATGCTGCGGGATGGAATTTCATTTCATCCGTTGACAGGAGCCGCGCTTTTCAGTGGTTTTTTCGGGGCCCTGCTCAGCGCACTCTGGGCATACGACGGGTGGGCCACGATCACGTTTGTTACAGGAGAAATGAAAAATCCCGAACGCAACCTGCCTTATGCGATCGTCGGCGGGGTGGGCATCGCCACGATATTATATGTTTTACTGAACTATGTGTATATGAAAGTGCTTCCGCTTGAACAGCTGGCAGCGATTCCCGAGCATAAAATTGCGGCAGCCGTGGTTTCTGAAACGCTCTTCGGCAGAGCGGGTGCTTCACTGATTGTAACGCTCATCCTCACCTGTACGTTTGGCGCATTGAATGGATGTATCATGGTCTATCCGAGAATTACATTCCGCATGGCTCAGGAAAATGTATTTTTTAAAAAGGCGGCCTGGGTCCATCCTGTTTTCAAAACACCCTATGTGGCCCTGGCCTATACCTGTGTCTGGAGCTGCGTACTGGTAATGACCGGGACTTTTGACCAGATTACCAACCTCGTTGTCTTTTCCACTTACCTGTTTTTCGGCCTGGCTGCCGTGGGTCTGATTAAAATGAAAATGCAGAAAAAAATTACGAAGAAGGTTATCGGCTACCCGGTCATACCCATCATGATCATCCTCTTCTGCGGGATCCTGGTGGTCAACACCTTAATTGTCCAGTTCCGTGCCTCTGTGCTGGGGTTGCTGCTGATGTTTTCCGGCCTGCCGTTTTATTTCTGGTTTAAAAGGAATCATGCCTGACGGTTTTTTTCACCATCAACCGTAATATCCCGTTTGGTATAAACGGAAAACCGGCCCCGGAGAAATTTCCCCGAAAATGTCCATTTTCCTCCATCCGGCTTGTTATATAGCAGATATTCGATTCCGGAAATCATAAAAGGAGGAACCGTAAAATGGGAAAAACAGGAAGACTGATCAGGTTGTTGCTGATTTGTATACCATTGGTGTTATTAGCCCTCATGGCCGGACTCACCGGTTTGGTCCTTTTTGAAATCCGTCGTTGGAAAATATAATTCCGTTAACCAGTAAAGTTTAAAAAAATGGACGAATTCATTTTGATCTTCAGGCATGAAGACGGTAACAAAGTAGCTTCTCCCGAACAAATCCAGGTCTGGATGAAACAGACGATGGACTGGATCGGAAGTATTACGGCAAAAAACAAATTTGTCGGCGGAAACGGACTGCCTTTCCAGGATGCGCGGGTGGTACGACACAAAGGCATGGTAACCAACGGCCCTTTCGGCGAAATCAGGGAAACCATCGGTGGCTATATTATTGTGAAAGCCGATTCAGTTGATGAAGCCGTGGAGTTTGCCAAAGGCTGTCCTGTTTTACAGGGTGATGGCAATAGCGTGGAAGTCCGTAAAATTGCAAAAAGGGACGGACTCCACTAAGCCATGGGGCAGCAGGAATTCATACCGCATCTGTTCAGGACGGAATACAGTAAGATTGTTTCCGTCCTGTGTAAACGTTTTGGTATTGGCCAGATAGAAATTGCAGAAGACATCGCCAGCGATACCTTTCTGAGGGCCGCCCAAAGCTGGGGCATAAACGGGTTGCCGCCTGATCCCGTTGCCTGGCTATACCACGTGGCAAAGAACCAGGCAGTCAACCACCTGCAGCGGGATCATATTTTCAAAACGAAGATTTCACCGGCATTAAAAAAGGAGCCTGATGATTTTCATCCGGAGGACATTGATTTATCACCCCGGAATATCAACGACAGCCAGCTGCAGATGATGTTTGCCATCTGCCACCCGGCGATTTCTCCGGAAGCACAGGTCGGATTATCCCTCCGGATCCTCTGCGGATTCGGTATAGAGGAAATTGCGCAGGCCTTCCTGACCAATAAGGAAACGATCAACAAAAGACTATTAAGGGCAAGGGAAAAACTCCGGGAGGAGAAAATAAAAATTGAACTTCCGGGTCCGTCCCAGGTTGGGGAAAGACTGGAAACCGTCCTCACCACCATTTACCTTTTATTCAATGAAGGATATTATTCTGTCAGCAATGATCAGATCCTGCGCAAAGACCTTTGCCTGGAAGCCATGCGNCTCTGCTATATGCTGGCTGAAAATGAATTCACCGGCAAACCGGCCGTCCATGCACTGCTTGCCCTGATGTGTTTCCATGCCTCGCGGTTTGAAGCGCGTGAAGATAAAAACGGCGAACCGGTAATGTATGATGAGCAGGATACCAGTCTCTGGAACACGGAACTGATCAGTAAGGGTGTGTATTTTTTAAACCTTGCCGCAAAAGGGAATGAAATTTCAACCTATCATCTGGAAGCAGGCATTGCTTATTGGAACACCCAAAAATCGGATACCCGGGAAAAATGGGAAGCCGTTTTAGACCTCTATGACCGTTTGTTACAAATTAAATATTCTCCCATTGCTGCACTGAACAGGACCTATGCCGTTTCAAAAGTGAAAGGAAAAAAGACAGCCATCCGGGAGGCGGAGGAACTGAACCTTACCTCAAATCCCTTCTATTTTTCCCTGTTGGGGGAACTGTATACGGATATTGACAACGACAAGGCCCGAAAACATTTCCGGAAAGCCCTTTCATTCATAAAAACGGAAAACGGCCGGATTGCCATTCAGAAGAAAATGGATAAACGCTGAGCAGGTATTATCTTAATGGGAAGAATGGGTTTGAAGTATATGAGAGCGATACGCTCTGGTCCGGTTTATTGGGCAGATAAAGATCTTTTCAATTTACGGAGGAACCAGGCGCTGACATTTTTGTTGTACCGATGATAAGGATCCGCATAAATTTTTTCAAACAGCGGAAGGGCTTTCCCGGGCTCCCGGTTACCGAGATAACTGAATGCGAGGTAATATTCAGCATCTTCATCAAAAGAATGGGATTTACGGTCTTCACTGATTTCCAAAAGTGCTGAAAAGACATGGATCGCCTTTGCAGGCTGATGGGTTCCCAGGAACGCATTGCCCGCTAAAATATAATCAAAGGGTTCCGGTGATTTTAATGTGTCAAATTCCCGGATCACGGCCTCCATGTTTCCTTTTTTATACGATTCTTTCAGAGCACTGGCAGTTGTATCGCCTGTTTCATTCAGCTCAAAGGCCTGAAAGTTCTCACTGAACAATTTCTCCGGGGTCATGGTAAGGTATTCGTAAAGTACAGAAATTCCGAAAAGAATAACAAGGACGATGGCTATCCGGATCCCGTATTGGAACGGCTTTCCGGACTTCCCCGCTGTAATCGTTTTATTTTCTTTCAATTCTTGCATGATGTCGGTTTGCGCAGAACGGATGCTGCTTTATGAATCCAAAACTTATGACAGTTTCCTGTCAGATTTTAAGCCTGTAAACCAAAAGTATCTGAATTGCCGGCATATTCCTATGACCTGTATCATCATTCAGGATAATTAATCCTTAGGGATCGCATCCGATCCGTTATTTATAAAGAGCGGCTGTTTTATTTCCAATTGCTTACATTTAGTTAGCAAACCGCGGTCATGCTGCTGCGCTTCCTTTATACTGTCCTGCTTATTTGTTCGGCTGGTTTATTTCATACCACTGATGCACAGGATTTCAACCCTTATTATAATTTCAAACATCTGCACGTTGAAAACGGTCTCACGGATAATATCGTGTACCACTTCCTGCAGGACAGCCGGGGATATATGTGGCTGGGTACTCGCGGCGGTATCACTTTATACGACGGGATCCGGACGATTAATTTCCTGCACGACGACCAGGATCATAAATCCCTTGCGGGAAATTTCATCACCCGCATCCTGGAAGATGCAAACCGCCGGGTCTGGATCGGTAATAATGCCGGGATCGATCTCTTCAACCCAAAAGATAACAGCTTTACGCATTTCAGCATCACGATGCCTGATGGCCGGAGGGAAGATACTTATTGCGTATTGCTGGGATTCGGTAACCCGGAGGACCTCTGGCTTATTGATACGAAATCAAAAGCCATAAAAATTTTCAACACCCGGACAAAAATATTCGGTACGGTTATTCCGACAGAGGCTGTTGACGGTATGTTATACGTTAATCCGGTTTCGGGCATTGTACATATCTGGACCTACCTGAGCATCGGGACTGCCCATTACGCTTTTCATAAAGATTCCCTGGTCGCGCAGGAGCGTTTTTTTTATGACGCGAAGGATAAAAACCAAACCGCCATCCAGGTTTACCATGTGTTTCCCCAAAACGACAGCACTATATGGATTTCCACGGCAAAAGGGCTTATTGACCTCAATCCGCTCTCCCGTAGTTATAAAATATATCATCTCCTGGGCCGGGAGCCTGTAACTGAAGTAAGATATACGGTGCTTTCTCCCAAAGGATTGCTATGGGTTAGTACCGGCGGATCCGGCATATATACCTTTGATACCCGGACAAAAAAGTTTTTGGACCATTTCATGAATGATGTGCTGGATCCGTTCAGTATTTGCAGCAATAATATCGTGTCCCTGTATTTCGACCGGGTGGGTAATATCTGGTGTGGAAGTTTTGGTAACGGAGTCAGTTATGCGAATGTCGAAACCAGGTTCTTCTCAAAAGGCCTTTCTAAAATTGAGCTGGATCGCTGGAAAAAGGAAAATAATGTTTTCTGGATAGAACCGGATCAGAAAGGAAATTTCTGGTGCGTTCTGCAGGATGTGCCTGGACTCTGGGTGCTCGACTCATCATTAAAAGTCAAAGAGTTCCGTCAACCCCTGCTTGAAAACGGGAAAACATTCCGGGGCTCCCTTTACCAGATTTTCTTAGATGGCAAAAATACAGCCTGGTGTACTACTGACCGGGGTCTTTACCTGTATAATCTCCTTTCGAATACGATGGAACAGGTGGAGTACCCGCGGCTTTCTGATGAAATGTTCGGCAGTTACTGGGCAACTGTCATCATCCGCCTGCACGACAGTTCCCTGTTGTTTTCCACGATGAGTGGTCTTTACCGTATCAGCACCCGGAACGGGCAACGGTCCGTACATCCTTTTTCGGAATTGAATGATAAGCCGTTTAAGAGCTTTGATATGATTTTCGAAGACCGGGAAAAAAATATTTATGTCAAAGACATTAGCGACAATCTCTATGTTCTTGGAATTTCCGAAACAGGTGGGAGATATTTTTTAAAGAAGCATTTCAGCTTTCCCGGCAATATCATTCAATTCGCCGAAGACAGTGCAGCGGTTTACCTGGCAGGCAGCCGGGGTCTTTATGTGCTGCATAAAAACAATTTCACGATCGAAAAATCCTTCATCAATAAATTCCTTCCGTCTGCGGGGGTCAATGATGTTCTGTTAAGTAAAAATAAAATCTGGCTTTTCGGGGATAAAGGCTTGTACTATTACAACTTCACGGAGAAATCGGGCCGCCTGTTTACAACCGAAGATGGTCTCCCATCCAACCGGTTCAATGAATTATGTATGGTTATTACCCCGTCGGGCAGATGTATAGCAGGAACAAACAACGGGTTGGTTTCATTCTACCCCGAAAGATTAAAGGATATTATTTATCCGCCCAGGGCCCAGCTAATCAATATGTATGTGAATGATTCTGCAAAAGGATTTATTGCCAACCCGCATGAAATTTCAAAAATATTTCTGGAGCATGATCAGAACACCTTTTCTTTTGATTTCTCCTGTATCAGTTACCAGCATGCGGCCGCCAGCAATTATGAATACAAACTGGAGGGTTACGATGATCACTGGATCAATAGCGGCACCACCCATTATACGCGGTACAGCAAAATACCGCCGGGCGTATATAATTTCAAACTTCGCGTATTGGATGTAAATGGGAAAATCAGCCCGTTCATGAAGATCCTGAATATTGAAATCAGAAAAGCATTCTGGCAAACACCCGTTTTCAAATTATTCCTGGCGACCCTGCTCGGCTTTATAATCTGGCTGCTGGTAAAATGGTATTTAAATATAAAGATCCGTAAACAGCAGAGGGCGTTTGAAAAACAACAGGCCATCGAAAAGGAACGCACGCGTATCGCCACGGACATGCACGACGACCTGGGAGCCGGTCTCTCCTCCATTCGTTTTCTGTCGGAAAAAGTGAGACGCAATAGTTTCAGCGATATTACAAAGGATGATATCGATAAAATAATGGACCACTCTGCTGAATTAATCGACAAGATGAATGAAATAGTCTGGGCCATGAATGAAAAGAATGATTCACTGGGCGACCTCCTGGTTTACATCCGTTCTTACGCAAAGGAATATTGTGAAGAACATGAGATCCGTTGCGGGATCAGGTTGCCTGATCATATCCCGGATGTTTTTGTAAGCGGGGAAGTCAGGAGAAATGTTTTTCTTACCATCAAGGAAAGCCTGCATAATATCGTAAAACACGCAAATGCCCGCGAGGCCCGGATTGAATTCAGTATCAACTCCGGACTTTTTGTAACCATTCGTGATGATGGTAAGGGGATTGATATCAGTCATGCCGGGAAAGACCTGGCGGGAAATGGTTTAAAAAATATGCAGAAAAGAATAGAATCGGTCGGTGGAAGTTTTAAAATAAGCAACGGTGCGGGCGTGGTGATCGAAATGGCGGTCCCCCTGTCGGTATAACTTTAGTTATATTGGTGTCCCCTGGCAACGCCGGTAAATTTATATTATGCAACCCATTAAAGTCTGCCTGGTGGAAGACGGCAAAGAAGTGCGCGAAGGCATGGTAAGCCTGCTTACCCTGGATGAGCGTTTTGAATTGCTTGCTGCTTATACAGACGCTGAATCTGCTTTAGAAAACCTGCCCGCCTGGGAACCTGATATTGTGATCATGGATATAAACCTGCCGGGTATGAGTGGTATAGATTGCATAAAAAAAGTGAAAAAGCTATGCCCGCATTCCCAGTTTATCATGTTCACCATTTATGAGAACGACGAAAAAGTGTTTGAAGCCCTGGAAGCCGGCGCCAACGGGTATTTACTGAAAAAAACACCCCTGGCAAAAATCCCCGATTCCCTGATCGAACTGCATGAAGGTGGTGCTCCCATGAGTACGCAGATCGCCAGGAAAGTGATCGAAAGAATGCATAGCCATGAAGGCGGCGACAGGTCGGATATGTTGTCTGCCCGTGAAAATGAAATCCTGCAACTCCTGTCAAAAGGATTATTATACAAGGAAATTTCCGACCAGCTCAGCATCAGCACCGGCACCGTGCGCCAGCACATTCACCGGATCTATGAAAAGCTGCATGTGCAAAACCGGACCGAGGCCATCAACAAGGCTTTCGGAAATAAATGACGGGGATCTTCCGTAATTTTTTCTGCTCTTCCCTGATCCCTTCTAACTTTTGTTCTATTGACGGGCTTTTTTCAACCATGTAGTTTTATTGGAAATTATGCACAATGAAAAAGCTTCCTGCGGTCGCATGCATCTTATCGTTCCTGGTGATTGCCTTTTGCTGTAATAAAAGTGCCGGGCCTTTATCAAATAACACCAACAACAATAATAACAATAACAGCAATAATAACAATGGAGGTAATACGGCAGGAACACCCACTCCCAGGGGAGTGCCAACGGGACCTCTGGTAAGTAAATTTATTCCGGCAGGCGGAGGAAGCATAGCCACCCCGGACGGGAAAATCGAACTGGTCATTCCCAATGGTGCGCTTCCTTCAGGCGATACGATCACAATTATGAATATAACCAATTTTGCACCCGGGGGGGTCGCCGATTCCTATGAATTTTTACCCGACGGATTAAAATTTTCAACGCCTGTTACCATCAAATATCATTATGATTCTTCTGATATGAGAGGAACTTCTCCTCTGGTTTCATGCATCGCCTACCAGGATACTGCCGCTGTCTGGCGTGGATTAAGAAACAGTACTATTGATACCTCCAATCATATCGTTTCAGTAACGACCACGCATTTTACTTCCTACAGTCTGGTTACAAGTATTTTCCTGGCTCCCGTGCCAGGTGGTGATTTAAAAAATCACCAGTTAATGGTTAATAAAACAAATAACTGGGATATTATGTATATACAGGCTTCTGATCCTCACGCCAGCTCATCGCCCGCCAGTGGGGATGAAGAACTGCTCACAGCACCGGCGCCGCTGTTGCCGACTGCTGATAATATTGATGGCTGGAGCGTTGACGGTGTAACAAACGGGAATTCAGTTTATGGAACGGTCATTCCCAATGGCACATCCTGTAACTATACAGCGCCGGCACAGGTGCCCAGTACGGGTAACCCGGTTGACCTGAGCGTTAAAATCAAAAATTTTCCTTTCACCGCACATGTTAATACCAATGGGGTTACCTCAACGGTTACCTTTCATGACCTGCGGCTGGACGATGCGTTCACGATCATTAGCAATGACCTCACGTATGATGTATCCATTAACTACAACAACACCCTGGTGGACGGCGGTGCGGGATTTGTTTTTGGCGCAACGGACAATGCAGATTTAACGGTGGAGGTGAAAGATGGAACCAATGTAACCGTTACGGTTAATTCCAATGGAACTACGTCCGTAGTCCCCGCATTTCAGGGAGATAATAACTGCAAATCAACATGGACCGGCATCGGTGAGGTCATGAATATCAGTTCAGGCTCAGGAACAGTTGTCGATGCCGGCTCCGACCAGCCCGCAATCGTACAACTTACTTTCAAAGGGGCCAATATAACCGAACCTTCATTTGTTCTTAGCGGATCATCCTGTAGTGGTACAGCCGGCGGACAGGCGCTGGTGGGAGATGGTCCTCCGGGGGACTTCTCATTTAAATTGGATGCGGGTACGCAATACCCGGCCGTGCTTGACCCGTCGATTACCGTAGTGGTTAAACCCAAAAACTAATGATTACTTAAATGAAATTACCTGTTGGACCGGGATCCGCCGGGCGGCCTGCTGCCAGCCGCCCCGGCTACCTAACTTTTGTTCTATTGACTTCCGGGAACTGATTTCTTAGCTTGGCCGGGAAATGAAAATAAAAACCTTCCTTTTGATCCTTTTAATTCCCGGCGGGATATACTGCCAGAAAAACGATACCCAGAACAAAAAGGAAAATAATCCGATCGGATTGGGACTGCTGGGTGGCATCAATTTCGCCAATGTAACCAATGCCAGTTCCATCAACAGCAGTAACCAGACTGGTTTCATGGCAGGAATCTTCTTTTCGCCTCCTTCAAAGTCCGTATTGGGTTCAAAGACTGAACTGATCTATTCGCGTCAGGGTTATAACTATGCGACCAATACACTCACCGGCACAGTGAACCTGGACTATATCCTCCTTCCCCAGATGATGACCATCCGGATCACGAAATTCATCCAGTTGCAGGTCGGCATGCAGATCGCATTCTTGATTAATGCCAAAGCGGACAGCAGCAGTGCCTCCTCGGCCGGACCCTATGGTTCGGTGATTGACTATTATAATAAATTCGATTATGGCGCAACCGGGGGTGTCGAAATCCATCCTTTTAAAGGCATACTGGCCGGTGCGCGGTATAATATCAGTTTCGGGAACCTGTACAGCAACCCGGCCGCATACACCGGGGAGCAGCCCTCCTTTATTCCCACCGTCAACGTGAAGAATAATGTGTTGCAACTATTTGCCGGTTACATGTTCTGATTTTTAATCAGTTTATATGAAACCATTAACCATTTACCTTATCCTCTTTTTCTTTACGCGCCCGGCGGAAGGGCAGACGAATACGGATTACGGGTCCGGTCCGCAGTATTTAAATCATATTTATTATTACCGGGGGGATTCCCTGGTTGAACTTGAGCAGACTTCTGGTAAAATGGTATCCAAAACCAAAGCCATGGGTTATGGCGGGAGTGAAAGCGGATTATTAGTGCAGGGAGGTCAATCGACAGTCCGTATAAAGGGCGGTGATTCGGTTCGTTTTGCAATGAAGACCGGCATGAGCATGATGATGGATCCGTCCATGATGATCCACTTGTACAAATTCAGTCCCAAAAAAGGGGACCGGGAGGCAATACTCAGCAGCGAGGGCGGAATGTATAACCGGGATCATTCGACAACCAATGCCGCTGAAATTCCTTTCAATGTGCAGAAAGGAACGGATGACTATATCATGACACCCGCATCCAGGCTTGCTCCGGGAGAATATGGTTTTATGAATTTAATGATGGTCAACGGGGCCGGCAGCAGGAGCATGTCGTACACCGTTTTTGTATTCGGGGTGGACTGATATTTAATAGTCAACAGCCCGTACAGCCCTGCCATAGTCGGAATCGTTATGGATGGATCTGGCAGCCTTCAGATAGGCGGATTTCATGGTTTCCGTTTTGGGCATTTTTGCAGCAAGTTCTATCAACAGGTTCGCCTTATCCACATCGGAATTCAGATGAGATACCTGTTCCAGCAGGCTGTCGAGAAAATTGCCATTCGCCAAACCCTTATCGATCATTGTCCGGTAAAGATTTACCTTATCCACATCCGAACCCAGGCTTGCAGTCAGGATCAGAATTTTATCTGCATGATCCCTTGCTACCGTATCCTGTTCCAGTACATGATGAAGGGAATTAACCTTGTCCATATCAGATCCCAGTTTTCCCAGCGCGGCAAACCAGGACGAAGCAATTGATGGATTTACCATAAGGGCTGCTGGAAATTTGTTTAAGAATCGGGCTTTATCGACATCGGATCCCAGTGATCCGGTTTTATTGGCAATCGCCATCCATTCTTCAGTGGAAAGGGAATCAACGGCAAAGAGGCGCTCCATGTACAATATCTTAACGGGATCGGATTTGATGCTGTCTATTTCATTGATCAATGCCCTGCTTCCTCCTTTACGGTAGATGCGCTCTATGCGTGCGGGAGCATCAAAACCCCAGGCGATCATTTCGCGGATGGCTTCCGCGACCAGACTTTTTCCCTGTTCGTTCATGCCCAGGTTATTTTTCCCGTCGTAAACCGTATAGGCAATGGTGCCCTGCAGGTTGCTTTCCGCTTTGATGCTTTCTTCATTTTTACGGAACTTAAAATATCCTCCGGGTGAAATGGATTTGAAAGCGGTTTCGTCGTCGGTGAGCTGGAATCTGCCGGCATATTTTATCTCCTCGTAAAAATTATCCGATTTAATAACCATATCACTCACAGACTCCCCTCTTCTTTCCCTGTCCCTTCCGGACCAGGAAAAATATACCCGGATACTCAACAGGCAAAAAGCAACGAGGAAAAAAATCAGTTTCATATATAAATATTTTATTCCGGTTATGCCGGATTTTACACCCCTGCGCCCGCACTACTCCACGGTCTGCCGTGAAAAATAATAGTAGGCTCCAAAGCCCGCCGCGATGCTGAATGCCAGGATGGCCAGGGAATGCAGGCCGAAGGGACGGAATAAATTGACGAGCGTGAGTCCCGCACCGATGGCAACCAACATAAAGAACCATTGCAGGATCTCATTTTTATTCTCCTTTTTATCCGGTTGCAGAAGCTGCCGCACGATATTTTCTTCCGCGCCCTTATCGAGGATCCTGTTTTTGATCCGGTAATTATAATGCTGCCTGAGGATCCGCATGATAATGGATGAAATCAGGTAAATCGTAGTGAGCACACCACAGATATTCAGTATATCAAAATATAGCTGCCTGTCTTTCAGGGGATCAAAACTGTCCTCTGCTTGGGCTGTAAACGCAAGAACAAGGAT
>DHWT01000247.1:0-9459 GCA_002413325.1 Chitinophagaceae bacterium UBA5175
AATATCAATGTCCTGGTCAATGTATCGGTCACCTTTCATCCGGTTTACGGATTGCAGCTCAATCTCCACGACATTGACAGCAATTTTACCCTGGGCGTTTTGGCACAGCAGAGACAGGCTACCCTGGACAGGCTGGTGGCGGAAAATCCGGGTTTCATCAGCAAAACCGGGGACCAATACATCACCCGGAATAACCAACTGGATCTACCTGTCGTCATTCAGAAAATCGCGGTGATTACCTCCCGGAATTCGGCCGGGGGTGAGGATTTTAAACATACCCTGGAAAGTAACAGCTACGGGTACCTGTTTTTTATTGACTATTATTATACTGAAGTACAGGGGGAAATCAATGCGGAACAGTTCCTGGGTAAAATCATTGAAGTATTCAATTCCGGGGTACCCTACGACGTGCTGGTGATTACCCGGGGCGGCGGTGCGCAGACTGATTTTTTAATATTTGATAATTATTATATTGGCCGGGCGATCGCCAAATATCCCATTCCCGTCATCACGGGAATCGGTCACCAGAGAAATGAAACGATCGCCGATTTGATGGCACACACGCAAACGAAAACACCGACGAAAGCGGCCGAATTTATATTGGCGCATAACAAGGCTTTCGAGGAAAAAATTCTCTTATTTCAAAAAAACATATTAATTAAAACGCAGCAGTTGTTTTCGGTGCATTTTCAGTCGCTTTCCCGGCACACAAGCACGGTGGTGAATCAATCCAGGAACTTTATTTCCGGTTACAGGGGAAGCCTGGTGCATATCAACCAGGTGACGATTAATACCTCCAAATCGATTCTTTTTAAGCATAGATCCGCCCTGGTGGAAATGGCTTCCCGGCTGAGTACCCGGCCGAAAATCATATTGCAAAACTTATCCGGGGATATCCGAAATACCATGGGCAACTTAAGTACATTTAAATCCCAGTACCTGAAGAATCAGCGGGGGTACCTGGGTCATTATGCATCGGTGATCAACATGATGAGCCCGGCCAACATTTTAAAAAAGGGGTTCGCCATCGTAAAGGTCAAAGGCGTGGTGACCAGCGATCCGGAAAAAATTAAGGTGGGCGATGATGTGGATGTTATTTTGTCCGGCACGGAAATTAAAACAAGGGTAAGGCAAAAAAATAAATACGATGGATCAGACTTTAACCTATGAGTCAGCCTATAAAGAACTGGCGCAGATCGCAAAAGAAATTGAAACGGAATCCGTATCCGTAGACGAATTGGCCCAAAAGGTCAAAAGGGCTTCTGAGCTGATTACCTTTTGCCAGGCCAAACTAAAATCCACCGAAACGGAGGTCAACAATATCATCGCCGGGATGGAGGGTTCGGGGTCCAAGTGAATTCCTGATTGCATGTATCTCCCATCTGATCAACAGGGTTGCCCGGTCATTTTATTTCTTTCCCTTTTTAGCTATCCGGTCCCGCAGCGTGTTGATCCTGCCCATGGATTTACTGAGCAGGTCGCGCGCAGTTTCAGGATTCACACCGGCTTCTTTGGCCAGTGCTTCGATATCGGGGGCTTTCCCTGAATTAATATAAGGCAGGGCAAGCTGGAGCAGGTGGTTGAGCTTCGCCATCATATCATTTTCTGAAGATTCGGATTTGCGCTGAAATAATTTCTCATAAGGATCCAGCTGTAGTTCTTTCCTGAATATTTCTTTTACAGCCGTCAGCATGGGCAGGTGCACATGGATATCCGGATCTGCCGGAAGATCCATTCCTTGTACATTCAGTTTTTTCACCAGGTTCGCGAATCCGCGGTCCGTCATCGCGGTCAGCATCAGGGTCTTCCGTTCTTCAATATAATAAGCTGCTGCAAAATGCGGGGGTTCGCTCCAGGATCCCTTCGAGATCCGGTAAACACCCTTTGCGTATTCCAGCGTAAAGTTTTTGCGCAGGTCTTCGCCATGAAATATTTCCAGCGGATGCTCCGCGACCACCTGCACGAGTTCGTCTTTCTCATTTATGATGCGGGGCCTCCTGGATGCGTGAATCAGCATCAGGTAGGGGATGGGATTCTCCTCCACATCGGCCATCAGCTCTTCTTCCGATTCAATGCCAGGATTCAGTTCCGTGGCGAAAAAGAAAATATCATCCGGATCGAAACCCTGGAAGCCGACGACCGGTCCGAAGGTCTGCCAGCAGGATCCATTGAACATGATGAGATTGAACCAGAGTCTTACAGGCTGCTCCGAAAGGGTCTCTGTGGTTGAAACGGAATGCAGCAGAAATGTTTCCCCGGTAAAAACGTCTTCCATTTCATAAAAATCTTTTTCCGGGTTTGCGATGATTTCATGGAAACTGTATCTCCAGGGATGGGCGGCATGCTGTTGGAGAAGGCCCAGCTGTTCCGGGGGCAGGGCTTTGATTTCCGCATGGTTCAGGTATTTTTGAATGAGGCCGCCTTCTTCAAAAATCCGGTGACAGATATATTGCGCCTTGATCAGGTTCACCCATTCCGGCTTAAATCCCTTCGTAATATGCCGGAAGCGCGCCAGGCGCTGGTCCACCTCGAGATCAAGCCTTTCCCGGGCGGCCGCATAATACATCAGGAATTTGTCCACGACGAGCGCGGAAACTTCATTCACTTGTTTGCAGTCTTTCAGAATTTTGTTGAAATCAGTCATTGCGGGCGCCTGATGATACTGCAATGTAGCGAATGCTTGAACATAAACAGATAGATCAGGTAGCTCCGATTCTTCAGGTAATTGAAAAAATCCAGTCAGTCTTCCAGGTTCTTAAAACTGTGATTGAGCCGGGACCAAATGTATAAACTGTAATAGCCTTCCCTTCATATTCTTTAAGCTGGTCATAAGACATCTTATGCTGCTGTTGTGAAAAAGAAAGAAGCGATGTAAATAGGAAAACTGAAATCAGGCCTGTTTTTTCATATTTGGTTTATATAATATGGGGTACATGATTCACAACGCGCAGGTATAACTGCGGGTGGGTGGATTTTAAAATGTTCAGCCGGGATCCGCTGCTGACGGCGAACCGTAGCCGGAGTTAACAAGGTTTGGTCTGTGATTTATTTCGGCGTCCACCAATAATTAACATTCTTCAGAAAAACGATGTTTGTACCTGGGATAAATGTTTTCATCCAATCGGCACAATACTTTGCTCCCGGCTCTTCTGATTTAAGATGTCCAATGAATATCGCGGCTTTCTTTTTTCCCTGCATAACGGCGTCTTCCGTATAAACATAGTCTTCCCATTCTCTGGCTTCACCTACCAATATGACATCTACATCATCCCGTTGCAGTACGCCAATATGCATTTGGAGTGTAGGTGCCAGTCCCGGGACTAAACCGATCCTGCTTATTTCAAGGTCAGGGTTACCAATAACACGAATGCCTTCCACCTTGAAATGCTTTTTTACGGAATCAACCAGTGAAGCAAGTGTTTCTTTTTTTACCTCCAGTATCCAGGGTGAAGTGGAGACGATTTTCCATTTCAACTCATCTGCCAGGCCCTGTAAGATTTGGTCAGGATGATTACGATGGGCATTGTCGTGAAACCGGAACAGGGTCAGTTTGTTTTCTTTAATAAAAGCCACTTTATCTTTTAATACCTGGTCTGTTTTCATAAAGTCGGGTATTGAGTCGGTTGCATTATAAAAGATGGGTTCGTGTGTAATGATCAGGTTACAATGAGCCGCAACTGCCCGTTTGAGAATATTCATATCGGCAAACATACAGGTAGCAATACCGGTGACCGCATCAAAGGCATTTCCAATTAAAATCGTATCTGTCCTGGTGGTAACCCATTGGGGCTTTACATTCTGCTTTATTTTAGCAATTACTTCATTCACAGTAAGTGATGGCTCCCGGGTCTGTGCATGCAAAGGATTTTGAAATGCCAGTAAGAGACTAAAGAAAAAAATCCGGAATTTCATAAATAATATTATTATGGACGTTAAACGATTCGCAGTTTTAAAATGGCCACAGGCGTTCGGGGTGAATTATTTATTTCTTTACCGTTACAATAACCCGCTGATAGCTCGTAAGCGCGGGTGAACCATTATCTGATGCTTCAAGAATAATATGAATGGTTTGTCCGGGCGCTGCGTCTTTAGGAATATGCACTTTGGTGCCCGCTGCGTTCGCATTCGAAATATCGGTCTTACCCGGGTATGTCCCTGCCATGAACTGCCACCATGTAATCGACACACTGTTTCCATCCGGATCGGAAACATGTCCATTTAACTTTATGGTCTCCCCCGGAGATGCCAGTACAGTAAGTGGCCCTTCCATAGTAATCACCGGTGCATGGTTCGCATCTGAAAACCTCGGTGTTACAGACCATTTCAGACGGGCAGCAAAATCGCGCTGGGCTGCTGGAAAGAAGTCAGGATAGTCCGTTTTATTTAAACGGCTGGTCACGGAGCTGAGTGCAGATACCATGGCCTGTTGGGATGTATCACTCATCTGGAAGGAAAAGCCGCTCTCCGGGTTCTTCACCCCGCGGCCGCCCCAGCCACCATAAGAACTTTCCTCATAGGCCCGCAGCCCGTTTGCCGGCATGTTCATAAATGTAGGGTCGTCGCCTTCACCGAGCCATGAATCTTTTGGCTGCACAGGCATCCATACTGCATAACCCATTTTTCTCAACTGCTCGTTGGTATAGCCGGAAAAGCCGAAATAATCCATAATATCTCCTTTCACCATTTGTTTGCCATCGCCCCAAACCCTGTACAAGGCACCTAAAGGCCCCCGGTCAGATACATTTTTCTTCATCCAGGATGAAGTCAGATAAACCGAATCTTCAGGCTTTGCACCTAACTGGGCACCATATGCGTAGTTGGGGCCGCCCTGGAATTGCCTGTATTCAATATCGGGCCATTCAGGCTTTATATATTTGGCATACATATCATCCTGGTCGCCGGATGGGAGCAGCACTACTTTACGCGAAATTTTCTTACGGATCATGTCCCATTGCGTGGTGTACTCATACTGATCCTGTATGGATTTGAGCGCGCGGGCGATGGTGCTCTGGCCTCCCCAGGCTGTTATAAACAGCTTTCCGGGTTTATCATCCAGCATCAGGGATCTGATCAGGTCTGAGCCGGGAGTATTTTTGGAAATATCCCCGTCGAATTCAATATTTCCGAAACGGATTTTTGATTTCAGTTCAGCAGGGGCTGGATAATTTGGGTTATGCACTTTCAGGTTGGGATATACTTTTGCATACGCATCGACAGCCTGATCAATGTAATGTTCATCTTTTGCCCAGCGCCAGGAGGTGCATGGACAGGTGTCTAATCCAAACCGCGCATATTCCCTTCCCGGCACATACCATTCCGTTCCTTTCCCGTCTCCTTTCCAATGAAAACCGCTGCTTGTATAGATGAGCCCTTCCACATCCAGATCGCAACTGTAAAGCAAAAAGCGGATCAGCGAGTTATTATCGTCAAGTTCCGGGTCAGTGGTAATAACGATACGTGGTCGCGTCTGTTGATGTGGAGACTGCGCGCTGGCGCCGTTCGTTAAAAGACCGGCTGCTATAATGCATACTGCATAAAAGCGGATATGGTTCCATATAGCCAGCAGATCAGATCTCATAAATAAAGTATTTGTATTTGGTGAAATTACAATATTAAGCATGTATACCCAATTACCCGCTTTCCCTCATCCGGGACAAATGATGATCTGTGACAGGCGGGTCATTTGCTGTCCTTCAGAAAGCTTTGCAGCAAAGGCCGGGTGTTGGGCGGTTGTGTTGGGTTAATAAAATGGTGATCTGCCTGCCTTTTTATTCAGTGTTGCCTGGATATTTTGAGCCAGCCCCGAAAAATACTTCAATGGAGCCAATCTTTCCTGCATGGGTAAAGCTAAAAACATCAACGTTACGGACAACTTTGTCATCTACGGTAATTATCTGGACCAGCAGCATCAGGTCATCCCCTTTTTCAAGCATTTTAATATAGTTAACCTTTTTAATAAATTTAGCCGTTCCCCAGCATTTCTCTTTGAATTTTTCCACAGGGATATGGTCATCGTTATTGGGACTGGTGAACGTGAAGCTGTCCGCGAGCCGGGCTGCTACGGCGTTCCAGTCCTTCTTTTCAAAACCTGAATAGTAGGCCCTGACTACTTTTTCTTTCTCAGTGCTTTGTGCATAGATACCGGCAGTGGTGCAGGTTAAGAGGAAGGAGATCATAAGACGTAACATGGCAATGTTTTAATTGGTGATTTGTATTTGCTAACATTAATTTTAGCTTCAGTATGGTGTTAGCATAGTGACCATAGCTGCAGCACAACGTTCAGATATTTGCGGAGGCAGGGCATTCTTTGATTGTCCGGCACAGAACAAATGCCTTATTGAAAATATTTTGTTGAAGGTAACATTTGCAGTTTAATTATTAATGTCAGGCCCGGACTGATGCCGGGTATATATTTGATGCCCGTTGCTCTTCCGTCCGGCCCTGCTATTGCAAAGGTCCTCCTGTTGTGTGCAGTCTTTTATTACCTGACAAATGTCAAAATCGCCCTGGCAAATTCGGCAGGCGTCTCCTGAGGCAGATTATGTCCTATTCCTTTAGCGACTCTCCTTTCATAACCGCCTTCAAAATAACTGGCATCTTTACCCGTTCCTGAAAATGGTTCAACACCGTCGGCGTCAGCATCTAATATTATGGCAGGCACTTTTATTGTTGGCTGCTTTTGCAGCGACTGTTCTATGGCTTCAAATTTAGGGTCGCCGTTCGCTAATCCATATCGATGTCTGTATGAATGCACTACTACTTCCACGAAATCGGGATTGTTGAATGAAACGGCTGTTGCTTCAAAAGTGTCGTCATCAAATTTCCAGGTTGGCGACCAGTTGTTCCATAATAGCCTGCACAGCTCTTTGCGGTATTTTGTTAATCCCAGACGCCCGCGTTCGCTATGGAAGTAGAATTGATACCAATTCAGCATTTCAATTTCCGGTGCAGCAGGCTCTGAATATTTTGCTATGTTTTGAATGTTATATCCCGCCATTGATACAAGTCCGATAATACGTTCGGGGAAAATTGCAGAAACGATGCAACAAGCCCGTCCACCCCAGTCATACCCGCCCACAATTGCTTTTTGTATAGATAGCGCATCCATTAATGCAATTAAGTCGTTGGCTAATGCAGCCTGCTGACCGGAACGGATCGTATCAGGAGACAGAAATTTTGTCGGTCCGAACCCGCGTAAGTAGGGAACGATAATCCGGCAGTCTTCGGTCAGCAAATGTTTTGTTACTTCGTCGTAAGCTCTGATGTCGTATGGAAATCCGTGCAGAAGTATGATGGTCGTTCCACCAACATGTCCGCTTTCTTCATAAGCAATGCGAAGGTCTCCTGCATTAACATATTTTAATGTTCCCATAACAATTCATTTATTTCCGGAATGCCGGCGCTAAGATTGCACACAATGTTTTGGGGGTTTGCACGGTGTCGTAGCCATGAATGATTCTATTACGGGTGTCAACAATTTTGCGGGAGTGCGAAAGCTCTATTGTGTCGTCTTTTTGAAGAATGCGGTTTGTCGCCTCGCCAATAATTTCTATGTTTCGTTCAACGGCGCGTCTTGTCCTGGTATCATTTTTATAGGCTGAAAATTCTTTGGGTTGGTCTTCAAAGAATGCGTCGATTTCAGTAATGGCATTTAAAATGTCGTAAAGACAGGTTTTGATTTCAATGTCCATAAACAAGTTTTCGTTGTTTGTTTATAGCTTGTTTGAAATAGGGATTTCTAATAGCCTTTTCTTCAATTAGATCGATAGGTCGTTTTAGTATGTCCTGTAGTGAGAATTTGAAGTCAAAGTAGTTGTCAGCGTAATTTTTAATATCAATTGCGTCAAAGTCAACGATAAAGTCCACATCGCTTTTATCGGTCAATTGGTCAGACACAACAGATCCAAATGCATAAAGTGTCTTTACGTTATACAATGCGCAAAGTTTTTTAATGTCAGCCGAATATGTGTCTATATAAGTCATATGATTTTCGAAATTAAAGAAATTGCCTTATAGTATGAAACTTTGACTGTAGGACATAGCATGACGCGCGACACTCAAATTTATGTTATAAGGTGCAGTGGTCAAAAAATAGTGCCATTGATAATGTGCTGGTTATCGTTATACTATTTATATGGTCGTTAGAAAGTATGTTCTTAAAGAAATCAGCTCTAATGAGTGGGACAAACATACTGTCGACTGAAATCCGGTCCGGGTTTGCATTTTTCGGGCGCGGGAAAAAAGACAGCGGGGTATTGCAGTAACACGATTTTCATAGGACTTGTCAGGTTGATAGTTATCGAACCGATATTCCCCATTTGTTTATGGCAATGATTCATGGCAATGGTATACCGTCGAAGGCCACTGTGCCTGGATGGATTTTGCCACGAATTCCCGGATACAGATAAAACTGATTAATTCCGGGGGAAAGTTGAACTTTATTTGAATCATGAATCCATTTCCGCCCTGTACATGTACCAGCTGCAGTGGAAGCCGGGCTGAATACCCCTTCACATGAGTAATTTCGATTGCTAAATCTACCGTCCCGATCCGCCACACCTGAGGCGTATGCATCCGGGAATGGTTTATATATGAACTGAACCAGGTGACGTATTCTTTCAAATCAGAAATACTGCTGTCTTTTCCGGGGAGACTGATGCCATCCGCTTTCAGGGAAATTTTCTGTCCTTCTTCTGTCGATATGTCTGCATGAAGGTCGGGTTCCGACCGGCCGTCGACAAGCGCCTTGCCGGCTGCTGCCATGACTATTTGAGCAGCGTGATATTTAATCCCTGGCGGAGCGTTTTGTGAATTTCCGCAATCTCATCTGTGAAATTGATCAACGCTTCCAGTTGTCCGGGAGTCGCATTTGATTTGATAGTTGGCTTATATTGAAAATTTCTTCCTGGCTCGCCTTCTGCTCCAAACTCGCCGCTGAATTCAACGCTCACTTCAGATACTTCAATATTTCTCCTGGCAGCCTCCCGGTAGATGTCGTTGCAATAACAGGTGGCTAATGAGAGGAGAAGGAGTTCGGCACCATTTACAGAAGACCCATACCCGGAAGATTTAGGTGGGATGGAAATATTTTTGGAATCATTGTTTGTCGTTACAATGATTTCGTGTTCATGCTGCTGATTCTTTAACCTTGCGGAAACTTTCATATCATTCTAATGGTTGATTCCATGTTCGTAAGAGGTTCAATGGATTTACACATATTGAGGCTCGTCCGGCTGCCCCTGTATTGACAAACCCTTGTTAGCGGTTCATTGTTTTCATTCGCTTTCTCTCAGGCATTAAATTGTCTTAAATGATGGTCAATATGTTTATACACCATTTGCCCGATTTGTTCTTTTGTCATTTTCCCAAAAAACACGTGCTGAAAATGATCGTTATCAAAACCTGCATATTTTTCAATATTTGAAACCCAGAGTTTTTTTTCAGCTTCAAAATCTCCGG
>DHWT01000247.1:9800-11299 GCA_002413325.1 Chitinophagaceae bacterium UBA5175
ATTCTTCCAAAAATTCTTCCTATAAGAGGTCGTTTCAGATTAATTTTACTTTGCATCATCTCCTCCCAAAGTCTGCAGTGTTTTACCATTTGATACACATTCATTTTACCCCATTGTGATTGCGTAGTTTCTTTCAGTGAATCAATTCTGTTTACTAATTCCGTTTTTGTTTCTTTGTCAAATATTGTTTTCATGTTTATTGATTATTTAACTGGTCTGAGCCAATGAAAACCAATTTCCCGAATCGTCCTTAAACAGGGTTCTGTTCCATAAAACGCTTTGGCAGGCGGTTTCACAAATTCAACTCCTTTGCTTTCAGGTTCTTCATAAGTTGCCTGGATATCTTTACTTTAAACCCGGGTTTATGGGTGTCAATGTCAAATGCACGCTGCGTTTTATTGATTTGTACTTTGGTTTTTTGTTGTCATTATGTCCTCAGCGTTCTGAGGTCAGAAGTTCGCACAAAACGTTTTCCAAAGCTATTCATTTCTGTCTTGTTTCAAAGTCGGATTATTTCTTTAGCTGCGCCTGTAATTGTTCGTTCTCTGATTTTATGTCCGCCCCGTTTTGCAGGATTTTTTCAAACACTGCCGTGGCATTAGCAACTACGATAGAAACAAAAGCGGTCAGAATACAAATAGAAAGAAAACCCGCGGGGTCGTCATCTTTATGATGATATATCCTGATATATAGTCCTGCCATCCCGATTAAGATGCTCAGTAAGATGGCGCAATACTTTATATTCCTTAAAGACCTCACCGGGTCGGGTGAGAATATTTTATTTTGTCTTATATATTTGAGTAATTTGAACGCATGATACAGGGCTAGAAAGAATGGTAAAGAAGCAGCATATCCATACAGGATGAACGGATCAGAGTAAATGCTGAGCAGATCTAATTTTGCGGCCCTCCCCTCGGTCAGGGGAACCCGAATCATGACGGCAATTGCCACAATGCCAATAAGCACGATGACTCCCTGAAGAAATATTGTTGATCTTTGTTTCATAAAAGAGTTTTGTTCATTGTTGCTGCTGTTTGATCCAATTGCTGTCGCCAGGTGGTTGCCGATAGCGTTCAGGGCTTTATTATGTTGGGTTGTTTACTTCCTTCTGTCCACAACCGTCACTAAATTTATAAATTAAAGTGCATTTATTTTACTAAGGTCGAAGATGCCGGCACAGCCCGGACTGAAGACTGGCTTTGCCTTTAGCTGATATTGGTTGATCAGGCCCCGATAGCATAAAACTCCATGTCAGCAGGTCGGGTTTTCCGGGCAACTTTTTATTTAAGATGATCATTTGAATTTATCAAATGGTAACATATTAGGTCGGGATTGGTCTTATAAGGCTCATCTGAATTCTTAAACCGGAATTTCTCCAACAGCTTTATAGAACTCTGATTATCCCTGTGAAGGAATGCTTCAATTTTTTGAACTTTGATGGTATTGAATGCATAGTCAATCACTTTTTCTGCGGCTTCTTTCATTATTCCTTGTCCCTG
>DHWT01000265.1:0-2695 GCA_002413325.1 Chitinophagaceae bacterium UBA5175
GTTTTCTGAAGAATGGCCGGAGTTCCGCAGCCAGTATCGCATGGTCCTCCACGTTGGGATGCCCACCGCAACCCCGGGCCTGCATGGGCCTGAAAAAAAAGAGTTCAACAGGTTTGTCGGAAGGATATATGCGATCAGCCCGGGCTTTTACAGTCCCCAGACATTGCTGAAGTAGTTCTCTTTTTCTTCCGTTTAACATCGGGCTGCTCAGCAGGGCGATCCGGGCCTTAGGATATTTCGACTTAACCAATTTAACAAACCCGATATAGTCGTTTACAAAACGGGCACTGTCGAACGGCAAACGGGGCGTTTTTCCATCCCCGTCGCTAAAGTCGTTCGTTCCAAGGGCAATACTCACAATGCGGGGATGATAATTTTTAAAATCCCAGTATCTCCTGCCACGTTCCTGGAAATCGGTTTTTTCATATACCTGTGGCATGACAGGGCTCAATGTATTCCAGTTCCGGTAAATTCCGATCCCGCTCACACTGCTTAAAATAAAATTGAGATTCAGGTCCCTCGCCACACGGGGGCCGTAAGCAAAATAGGCATTGTGCTGGTCATGGTATTCGCCGGTCCCACAAGGTATTTCCGAAGGATCGGCCGCTGCGCCGCAGGTGATGCTGTTTCCGATAAATTCTATCAAGGGCCTGTCCGGCACTTTTAATGCGGTTACCTTTTTTGCAATGATTTTTTCAATAAAAACAGGGCCTGTCGCTGCTTCCGTAGCCTTATAAATCCAAATGGTATGTTTACCATTTGCCAGTCTGTTCAGAATCCATGGCATTGGGCTGTTGCCGGCTATCCGGATGCGCTTTTGATAAACCCCGTCCAACGTGTATTGCAGATAATTATGGGCCGAAGGATCGGGAATAGATACATACAAGCTACAGGCAGTACCCTCGAAACGAAATCCAAAATGAACGGCAGAGCTGATCAGTTCCAGGTCTCCCTGTGCACCCTTCGCGTACCTTCCATACGGATATAGTGCTGATGCAAATAAAGTATCTTTTGAAGTGGCAAAGGATATTGAAATGTTTAAGCAAAGCAACGACAGGATGAAACCGGTAATACGGTAAGGAAATTTTATTTTCATTATACCACCACTAAGATTTTAGTAAATGTATTCAATTTCTCCTTCGCAGTTAAAGGGGGTTTTTAATAAACTTCCATTCCCACAGATTCCCATCTTCCGGGACAGGCACCGGTTTTTTCCTCCTGTTCCTTAAGCGGAATGAGTTGAATCAGGTCATAATTCAAACCAGATTATTTGCTTTCAATAAAATTACTTCTCAGGTTGATCATCTGCAGTTGCGCATTACTCAGGTTAATATAACCCTGCCGGGGCCGGTCCAGGTCAATCACCAGGTATAACGTAAGCGTGGTCATCAGGGCAAAAGCGATTACCAGCACCCGTCGTCTTTCATGCCCCTTGCTTCCGTATCCGGTCAGAAAAGAAGAGACGAGCGTTAATGTTAATAATATGTACATAATGAGGCGTGGTACAATCGATTTGCGGGCGGCTTCCCGTGTTGTAACGATATCAATCATAGCATTTAAAGCCGGAACCATTTGTAATGTGGGAACTGTATATGCCGGGTTATGAGACAGGCTGGCCGCCCGGCTCCAGCAAAGTCCTGAAAGGGAATCAGCCCTTGAAATGACTTTATCGATTTGATCCTGACTGTCTCCAACTTCGTAGTATTCAATCCGCGCCTCCAGGTAGTTTTTCAGATCGGCCCTGAAAAGATTTCTGGAACTATCCGGGTAGAGATCGCAACGCAGGATGGTGGTCCCGATCGCATTGGCTTCTTCCACCAACAGCTGGCGCCTGGTTTCATATTTAGCAGCTGCAATCCCAAAAGCAAAAGAAAGTAATAAGGCCATTAAACCCAGCAAAGATCCCTCTGCCGTACCCAGCCCGGCGGGTTCAATATCCGGAAATTTTCTTACCTGTCTTTTTTTATAAAGAAAACCCAACCAATTGAATAAAATCAGCAGAAAAAAAAATGGGATGGCCAAATAAAAAGCAGGAATATGTACGAAGGGTTGATCTTCCATAAATATCAGGTTAGTTATTCATATTCCAGCCACCGCCGAGTGATTTGTACAGCAAAACAATTGCATTCAGTTTCTGTTGCATGGTAGTGGATTCCAGCAGCTGGGCGTCAAATAAATTCGTTTGCATAATGATCACTTCCAGGTAGGAAGTATAACCGTTATCATAGCGGGCCTGGGAAAGCACCAGGGCCCGCGAGGCGGCATCCACCTGTTGTTTGCGTGCGATATATTCTTCATCGAGGTTCCGGTAAGAAGCGAGGGCATTGTCCACGTCCGCAAATGCATTCAGTGTGGTCTGCTGGTATTGATAGTAGAGTGTTTCCGTTCTTTTGCGTTCCACAACGACCAGTTTTTTATTCTGCCCGAAATTGAACAGCGGTCCGACCAGGGAACCGAACCCGTTGGCGACAAAACCCTTATTGGTCAGCAGGGTGGATAACTGGGGACTGGCAAATCCCAGTGCACCTGTCAGGCTGATGGAAGGGAACATATTAGCCTGGGCCACGCCAATCCTTTCAAACTGGGCCTGCAGGGCATATTCAGAAGCGAGTACATCCGGCCTTCTTTCCAGTAACTGCGAAGGCAGGCCCACCGGGATATCCGGCGATAAGATCTGGTCATAATTGCTGAGTCC
>DHWT01000265.1:3011-8391 GCA_002413325.1 Chitinophagaceae bacterium UBA5175
AATCTGCCTGCGGAAGGATGGGACGGCAGCCGCCGCGATGGCTTCCTGCTGCCGGGCCTGCAACAGATCCAGCTCGGAAACATAGCCGTGATTAAATTTATCTGAAATCAGTTTGGTATTTAATTTTCTGCCTGCGAGGGTATTCTCGGAGATCATTAATCTGTTATCCAGGTCGCGCAATAAGAAATAATCGGAGGCTACTTCGGCCACCAGGCTCACCTGCAGCGCATCGCGGTTTGCCTTGCTTGCCAGGAATTCATCTACGGAAGACCGGCTCTGGTGGCGCAGCTTTCCCCATATATCGAGTTCCCAGTTCAATACACCGAATACATTCAGCAATCCGCCGTCCACTCCACCATTTACTTTCTGGGCATCGCTTCCGGCTTTCCCGCCTCCGGCAGCCGCCTGGTAACTCAGATGGGGATACATATTGGCTTTGACCGCACCTGAAAAAGCCATGGCTTCTTCCATACGTGCGGCAGCAGCCAGCAAATCCCGGTTACTGTCAATCGCTGCCTTGATCAGTTCCTGAAGGGCAGTATCATGGTATACTTCGAACCAGGCAGCCAGGGTGGAAGTATCCATTTTAGCAGCATTCGGATAACTGATCGTGGAGGTCTCAGCTGGTCTGGTATATTTTCCCCCAACCATACAACCGGTAAATAGAACAATGCTCAATACCGGTAATACATATGAACGCATTCTTTTCATATTATTTAAACATGTGGGGTTGTATCTGTTGAACCGTTATTAACTTCTTTGGCTTTCATTTTCTTTTTCCTTTCTATCAGCACAAAAAAAGCAGGGATCAGCATAACGCCCAGGGTTGTGGCTGTTATCATCCCGCTGAAAACCGCCATGCCCATTACTTTTCTGGATTCAGAGCCGGCTCCTGACGCACGCACCAGGGGTATCACGCCCAGTATAAATGCAAAAGATGTCATCAGGATGGGCCTGAAACGTAATTTGGCCCCTGCAATCGCGGCATCCATCACGGACATACCTTCTTCCAGTTTCATTTTGGCAAACTCGACGATCAGGATCGCATTTTTTGCATTCAAACCGATCAGCATGACCAGTCCGATTTGAGCAAATACGTTGTTCACATAACTTTCCGAAGACAACCGGCTCAAATACAAGCCCAGCATGGCCCCCATGATCGCCCAGGGCGTGCCCAGTAAAACACTGAAGGGTAAACTCCAGCTTTCATATTGTGCAGCCAGGATAAAAAATACAAATACGAGCGCCATAGCAAACACAAATCCACTCTGTCCTTCCGAGGCTTTTTCCTGGAAAGACATATTGCTGTACGCGAAGCCCACACCCTTTGGCAAAGACTCTTTCGCCACTTCACCCAGGGCGTCCAGGGCCTGTGCGGAAGTGTATCCCGGTGCGGGTGAACCGGAAATTTCGGCCGACCGGTATAAGTTAAACCGGTTCGTGTACAGGGGACCAACCGTATCTGAAACAATGGCGAGTGTGGAAAGCGGTACCATATTCCCCAGAGGATCCCGGATGGAATACTGGCTCAGGTCAATGGGTTTCATCCGGAAGGGCGCATCTGCCATGATATAAGTCTTATACTGCCTTCCAAATTCATTGAAGTTATTTACAAATGAACTACCCAAAAGGCTTGAAATGGTACTGTTAACCAAGTTCAGGCTCAGTCCGAGTTTTTCAACCTTGTCCTTGTCTACACGGATACTTTTCTGGGGAACATTTGGCCGGAAAAGCGTATAAATATTTCCGATCTCCGGATGTTTTTTTGCAGCCATAATAAATTTCTGAGCCTGTTCACCCAGGAAAGACGGGGATTGCCCGGAACGGTCCTGGATTTCCAGTGTAAATCCCGCTGCATTACCCAAACCGGGTATGGGCGGGGGACTCACAGCAATGGTCGTCGCTTCGGTAATCCCGAGGGCGCATCTTTCATTCACTTCTTTTATGATTTCCCGGGAGGTTTTTTTCCTGTCGTGCCAGCCGGTTAACTGCACAAAAACAGTCCCGGAATTATTTGAATTGGTACTAGACAGAATACTGTACCCGTTAATGACCGTATAGGACTGAATTTCCGGTATCTGTCTGAGAACGGCTTCTATTTTATGGGTAACAGAATCCGTTCTTTCAGAAGAGGCCGCATCCGGCAATAAGGTGCCCATCAAAAAATATCCTTCATCTTCTTCCGGAACAAAACCGCCAGGTACTTTTTTCAATAAGGAACCGGCAGATACTGTAATGATCCCCAGAATGACGAGGGAAAGAATTAATTTTCTTGCGAAGTATCCGGCTACGCGGGTATAACCATTTGTAAATTTATCAAACCCTTTATTAAATGATCCGAAGAAGCGTTCCAGCAGGTTCTTCTTCTTCCCTTCTTTTTTTGGACGCAGTAGCAGTGCTGCCAGGGCCGGGCTCAGCGTGAGCGCGTTGAAAGCAGACAAACATACAGAAACTGCTATGGTGATGGCAAACTGCTGGTATAATCTGCCTGTAATACCACTCGTCAGCGCAACCGGAATAAATACGGCCGCAAGCACAATGGCAATGGCCACCACCGGTCCGGCAACCTCCTTCATAGCCTTCCTTGTTGCTTCCTTCGGACTGAGTCCCTGTTCAATTTCATGCATGACTGCTTCAACCACCACAATGGCATCATCCACTACCAGCCCGATTGCCAGCACCATACCCAGCAGGGATAAAACATTTACCGAAAACCCAAGCAGGGGGAAAAATATGAAGGTCCCGATGAGGGATACAGGAACCGTCAATAAAGGGATCAGGGTAGCGCGCCAGTCCTGTAAAAATATAAATACCACCAGGATAACCAGGATCAGGGCCTCCACCAGCGTATGCATGATTTCTTCAATGCCCGCACTCACTGCCAGGGTCGTGTCCAGTGAATAGGTATAATCCATGTCGTCCGGAAAATTTTGTTTTAATTCCGCCATTGTTTTCCGGACACTTGCAGCCAGGTCGAGGGCATTACTGCCCGGAACCTGGTAGATCGTTATGGCAGAGGCATTCCGGCCATTGTACCGGCAGGACTGGGAATAATTTTCTGTTCCCAGCTCGATCCTGGATACGTCACCCAGCCGCACCAGGGCACCGCTGGTATTGGATTTGAGAATGATTTTATTGAAAGCCTCAACACTCACCAGCCTGGATTGTAACTGGGCCGTATAGGTATTTTGTATACCGGGTAAGGCCGGGTTATTGCCAAAAGAACCACCCGGATAAATATTATTATAGACTTTTAATGCATTGGTTACATCTTCAACTGAAATACCCAGGGAATTCATCCGGTCAGGTTTTAACCAGATACGCATCGCATATTGTGCAGCGCCGAAAACAACCACATCTCCCACCCCTTTTAAACGCTTGATCTGGTCGACCACATTGATATAGGAAAAGTTATTTATAAACTGCGCATTATAGGTATTGTTGGGCGAATACAGTGAAACGATCATCATGGGAAAGGCCAGTGACTTTTTCGTACTGATACCCAGTTCCTTTACGGGTCCGGGCAGACTGGGATTCGCAATCGCGACACGGTTTTGGGTAAGCATATTCGCATTGTCCAGATTGGTCCCCACTTCAAAAGAAACCTGGATGGTTGTGCTTCCATCATTGGCATTGATGGATTGCATATACAACATATTTTCAACGCCATTCACCTCCTGTTCTATGGGTGTGGCAACAGACTGTTCCACATTGACGGCATTCGCACCACTGTAGGTACCCGTGATCTTGATCATGGGAGGTGTGATATTGGGATACTGGGAAATGGGCACTCCCTTGAGAATCAGCAGTCCCAGTATAATGGTAAAAATGGAAATTACCATCGCAACGATCGGCCTCCTGATAAAAAACTCACTCATACATTATAGTTGGAAACATATTTCTTCGGGATCTTTATTCCTTTGAAGTGGAATCATAATTCCATTTCAACATAACCGGTCTGACTACCATCGTCGGATTTAAGAACGTGCTTCCGACAATGACTACTTTATCGCCTTCTTTCAATCCTTCATTTACAATCCAGTTGCTACCCACCCGGTTTCCCACTTTTATAAGGGTCGGTTTTAATTTGTTGCTATCTGTTAATAAAAAAACCTGATAAATATTCTGTAATTGGTTCACAGATTGCTGTGGTATGACAACTGCATTATTAAATTCACCCGACTTAAACCGGACTTTAATATACTGACCGGGCCTTAAGATGCCCCCGGAATTTTTGAATATAGCCTGAACCAGGATGGATCCGGTGTTGGGATCAATCTGACGGTTCGTAAGTTGCAAATACCCCTTTTCCCCGAAAACAGTTCCGTCTCCCAGGATCAACTCCACCGGGATATCCCTGAAACTATTCTTTGCCGGGTCCTTTTTGTATTCACGGACAAAATTCAGGTAATCATTTTCAGAAACCGGGAAACGTACCCTGACCTCCCCCAGGGAAGAAATGGCATTAATGCCGGTACCCAGCGAAACCCGCTGAACATAATCTCCCACCTGAACCCTGGATATGCCGATAATGCCGGTGATCGGTGCGGTCATCCGGGTATAAGTAAGTTCTATCCGGGCATTTGCCAGCCTGGCTTCTGCTATTTTTTCTTCATTTACCGCCGCTTCATATGCAGCGTTGGCTGCGTCCAGGTCGCGCTGGCTCAGGGCATTCATTTCTGCGAGTGGCTTCACCCTGTCCAGGTCCGATTTTTTATTCACCATCTGAACCTGGGTTCTGGCTACTTCAGCCTTGGCCGCTTCTATACGGTTTAAGGTGGGGTTATCGTCGATCGTATATAATAAAGATCCTTTCTGAACCAGGGAACCTTCCTTAAAGTGTATGCCTGTAATCCATCCTTCAATCCGTGGTTCTATATTTACATCGGTAAGACCATAAACCTGTCCGACATATTCGTTATATATAGGAATGTTTTCCTTACCGGCCATCACCACGTTTACTTCGGGTGAAACGGAAGGGTTTTTATTTTCATCCTCCTTGCAGGAAAAGAATGAAAAAAATAAACACCCGGTTAACAACACTTTAGCTGAAGTGGTGGACATGCGGAAACTTTTAAGATAAAGTTATCCTTATAAGCGCAGAAATTGTTGTGGATTTCCTATTTATCGGTTAAATGGAACCTCGAAATACTAACGCGGCCAATAACATTATTTTTCCACGGATGTTGAGAATTCCATGGAAACCAGCCTCGCGATCAAAATGGCCGGATATAGTTGCCCGGTAAGGGATTCCAGGTTTGCCAGGGATCTTGCATACTCATTTACAGGGGTGATATCGCCGTATCCCACCGTCGTTAACGTTGTCAGACTGAAATACATAAATTCAGTGCGACGGAAGTTGACCAGGCCATGGAATGTT
>DHWT01000015.1 GCA_002413325.1 Chitinophagaceae bacterium UBA5175
CGGCCACCCTGTGCATGCCGGACCTTTATAGTTGTCGAACAGAAATTGTCATGCATCCAACAACCCCACAGGCTATGAGAAAGGAAACTCAGTTAGAATGGGAGCATATGGATCCGGAAAATTCAGGTTTTAGTTGCTAAGGTTTTTCCAATCGAAACAGATCGTCTGTCATGGCCAGTTGATAAATTGAAATGATAAGGAATTCTACAGAACAGGAATTTTCGCTAAACAGTAAAGAGTTTAAAGTACTTTTTGTGTGAAAAATGATGGAATCCCGCCAATCCCAACCAGCACCATCAGGATGGTCGGAGGCATGGACATAGCGTTTATTGAATGGACGCCCGGGGAGTACACAAATATCACCTAAGTTCATACCGTTTAGTACCATGGGGACATGACGATACTAAAGAAATCGGCGTCACCGCCCGGCTTCTCACTAAATTCAGGTAAGAAAAAGGAATAAAATGAAAAAACTCTTATCAGGTATCCTGATTATTATTTCGGGAATCGTCTTTTTGAGTCAACGAAATAAACCGGTCATAACCGACTTTTCCCCCATATTCCAGGCAGCGATAGATTCCTGCATTCGGAATAACATCCCGGAGTATGATTTACCTGCCGGATATTTCCCCTGTAAAGAACCCCTGATATTATCGAATTGGGGAAAAGCTTATTACCGCCCGTTCTCCCTGATCCTGAAAGGATATTCAACCTTTGCCGGAGCTGACGGATCAGGTACCATCCTTGATTTCAGCAGCATGAAAAACGGTTTCGGGATCGGAATACAGGGTGGTAAGGGAGTGGAAATCATCGGACTGAAATTAATCGGCGGGTGGAACTATAAATTTCCCGGAGCGTACCGGTTCTATAATACCCCTCTTTCATCTTTCACAGACAGTATTTGCCGGGATACCCGTTACAGTCCTTATTTTGCGATCGTCATTGATCCGTTCGGGCCTTCGGTTCCTTCTGATGGCGGATATCCGGGACTTTCAGCTTATTACCGGGGAAGCAACAACGGTTCAACCGGGACCTACATTGCAGACTGTTATATGCGAAACTGGGTTGGCGGGATCATCACCTCACCGAATGGACACACCGCCAATGCTGACCTTACTATCATTGACCGGATACAGCTTGGGAATATGAAGATTGGCATTGCAGGCTGTCAGGATCAGGAAAAGATGAACCACGTATCTAATGTAATGGCATGGGGCGTGATCCATACAATTTTCGCCACCAATATCTATGGTGCAGGATCAGTTGGTAACTGGGACCTGGATCATTTCAATATCGCGGGATATACCAATGAGATCATTTACAACAACCAGGGAGGATATTTCCCAACGTACCTTTCTTATTTTTATGCTGAATCCATTGCCAGGTTCGGGACGATGTATTCAACCAACGGCTCGACGGTTACCAACTCCACCCTCAACTTTGCAGGATACCGGGAAGCAGGAACATATACTGATGATATGATTAACGGCTATGGGGTTACATTTGTCGGGGACCAGTTAAGAATTTACGGTCAGTTCACCCCGGTAACCATAAACACCGGACCGGGAGCCAACAATATGCACTTCCGGGATTGTTCCTTTGACGTAATACCCATTTACCCCCAGACCTATCCATATGGATTCACCGACTTCCAGAACTGCACGATAAGCGAATCATTCAATATCCTAAACCCGATTGGTCCACAGTCCATCAGGCCGGGGAGTATGCCACTTTTAAGTTATGGACGCGGTTCAAATGTAGCGGCAAGGAATGTACTTCTTGACGGAAACCCGCATAAGATAACCCGCACGGGACCCAATTTCAGCACTGTTATAAAATCAGACAGTTCCGTAAAATTAAATGATGTGATCCTCGCAACCTATGACCGGGTTATTTACAGGGCAGCAGGCATTGTAACCAGAATATCACCGGGCCAATTCACGCTTTCTTATACGTCTCCTGATATAGACAGTACAAAGAACTATTTTATCTATTTATGGAAACCTGTATTAAACACCCGATGACAAACTGTGGTTTTTTATCGAGAGTTCAATGTGTTTAGAGTACATTAGCGTAGCTCAATACGATACATCTTATGCGACTGGATTCGGGGGTTCATTTCTGGAAATATGCAAAAAACCTACAAAATCCGCTGATCCGGGAAAATAAAATCCTGCAGCAGCACTATCTTCCGGAACATATTGAGCAAAGCCTGCATCGCAACGGGATCGAGGGCTGCATCGCAGTGGCAGCGGAGCCCGCGGAAGTGGAAACCCGCTTTCTGGCAGAACTGGCTTTGACGCATCCTTCGATACGCGGTGTGGTCGGATGGCTGGATTTAGCGGATCCCGGGGCAATGGAAAAAATACAGGAGTTCCGGCAATATACTCCTGTCAGGGGTTACCGGATTGAAACCTCAAAGAATCAGCTGCCAGGTCCGGAACTGATGGAATTACTTCTGGAAAACCAATACATACTGGAACTTTCCCTCGATACCCAAACGGATATAACCGGACTGTCAGCATGGCTGAGGAATTATCCCTTACATCAATTGTTACTGGAAGACTGCGGAAACCCCGATACAAATAAAACACCTGCGGCCACATGGAAATCAACCATCCTTGAGCTTTCAAAGTATCAGAATCTTTCCTGTAAGGTATCCGGCTTACTGGAGCGGGTTAACCGGACATCCTGGAAACCGGCGGATTTTTATCCTTTCCTGGAAATTCTTTTTGATGCCTTTGGTCCCGGCCGCCTCCTTTATGCCAGCGACTGGCCCTTTCTGCTGCTTTCAGGATTGTATGTTCAATGGAAAAGCCTGCTTGAAAAATTCATTGAGAGATACCCCGCAGAGACCGGTACGCTCTTTTTTGGTGAAAATGCAGCGCGCATCTACCGGCTTTGAAAAATAATTATAATTAACTTGAACTGATGAAGACCAGATTGCTTACCCTCCCGTTTGTGTTACTGAGTTGTTTACTTTTCCAGCAGACCAGGGCGCAGGGTAGTCCTGCTATTGATCCCTGGGTTATCAGCGCTTCTGCGCCGGATCCTTCAAATTATTATGGGGTTACTGTTGCCAACGGTATGATCGGCATTGTGTCTTCCCCCCAGCCCTTCCAGGTGAAAGACGTTGTCCTTGCCGGCGCCTACGATTTATATGGCCGGGGGCGCGTAAGTAATTTCCTGAAGAGCTTTAACCTGCTCAATATGCGGTTCAGCGTGGACGGAACGGACGTATCTGAAAAAAATATTTCGTCCATGAAACAGACGCTTGATATGCAGCGTGCACGTTTCACCACTTCATTTAATTACCAGGACAAAGCAACCATTACCTATACCTATTATGCGCTGCGCCAGCTTCCCTTTACGGTCCTGATGGATATTACCGTGCAGGCAAAAAAAGATATTGAAATTACACCCGCCAGTGTGATGGAAGCGCCGGATGCCCTGCGCGATGTACAGAATTATTATAATGAAATCGACCGGCCGCATGCCCTGATCTCCCTGCTGACGTCCACTGCGAAAAGTCCGACGGGCAAATTGCTGATGTGCGCCTCGAATACCTTTTTATTTACAGAACCCCGCGGACAGGAGCCCCGGCTGATCCATGAGATGTGGGACAACAACATGCACCTGCTGAAATTTTCACATAAAATCAAAGCGGGTGCGAGCTACCGGTTTTCCATTGCCGGTTCGTCCATCACCTCTGCCCATGATGAAGATCCGCTGAACGAAGCGGAACGCCTGACTATTTTCGCCAAACTGCAGGGAGCGGACCGCCTGATCACCTTTCATGAAAAAGCGTGGAGCGATATCTGGAAATCAGATATACAGGTTTCAGGCGATGCGCAATCGCAGCAGGACATCCACAGTATGCTCTATCATTTGTATTCATTTACCCGGGAAGGAACCGGTTTCAGCCTTTCGCCCATGGGCCTGAGCGGCCTGGGATATAACGGTCATGTTTTCTGGGACGCCGATTTATGGATGTTCCCGGCCCTGCTGGTGCTGCATCCGGAAATGGCAAAGTCCATGATCGAATACCGGTATGAACGCCTGGATGCCGCACGCAAAAATGCATTTGAACATGGTTATAAAGGAGCCATGTTCCCCTGGGAATCTGCGGCCAGCGGGGTGGAAGAAACGCCGGTCTGGGCGCTGAGCGGTCCTTTTGAGCACCATATTACGGCCTGTGTCGGACTGGCCGCCTGGAATTATTACTGTGTTACCCAGGACACCACCTGGCTGAGGGAAAAAGGATGGCCCCTCCTGTCAGCGACCGCTGAGTTCTGGGCATCCCGGGTAGAACGAAACGGACCCGGGCATTATGATATCAAAAACGTGGTGGCAGCAGATGAATGGGCTGAGAACGTTGACAACAATGCGTTCACCAACGCAGCGGCCAAAGTCCTGCTCAGGGATGCCACGGATGCGGCCACCATTCTGGGGAAAAAAGCAGATTCCGACTGGATGCAGGTTTCTGAAAATATTCCCATCATGCAACTGGCAAACGGGGTTACCCAAGAGTACGCGGGTTATAATGGGGAAGGAATTAAACAGGCCGATGTGAACCTGCTGGCTTATCCGTTGAAGCTGATCACCGATCCGGTCCAGGTAAGGAAAGACCTGGTATATTACCAGTCACGCGTTCCCAACCAGGGCACGCCGGCCATGACCCAGGCCATATTTTCCCTGTTATATGCACGGCTCGGGCAGGGCGACAGCGCCTTCCATTTTTTCAAAGATGCCTATATCCCGAACCTCAACCCGCCCTTTCGCGTGATTGCGGAAACCAAAGGTGGAACCAATCCATATTTTGCCACAGGGGCCGGGGGTATTTTACAGGCCCTGCTCATGGGTTTCGGGGGACTGGATATTACACCGGCCGGCATCGTTCAACTACCTTCCAAACTCCCGCCGGCGTGGAAAAGCCTGACCCTGACCGGTGTGGGACCTGAGAAAAAAAATTATAGCGTTAAATAAAAAATAGTAATTTGCCCCCACTGTGAAGAGAATTGCTGCCATACTGCTGTTGGGTTTACTTCTTTTTAACTGGGTCGGATACGAGCTGTACACGGCTATCCTGAAGGATCATGCGGATAAAACGCTGATCGCAGACCTTGACCAGAACCACTATACAGACGCTGACCTCATCTCCATCAAAGTGCCGGCCGTACATCTTTCCTCTTATGTCAATTCAAAAGAATTTCAACGGGTTGACGGTAAAATAGAAATTGAAGGAGTGCAATATAACTATGTAAAACGCCGGTTCACAGAAGATTCCCTGGAACTGCTCTGCATTCCGAATAAAACATCCACCCGGATTCAGAATGCCCGGAATGAGTTTTTTAAACTGGTGAATGACCTGCAGCATCCGGGTCAGTCAAAAAAATCAGACCAACACAGTAATTCTTTCAAAGGCTTTAACGCCGAATATTATGCAGAGATAAATGCCTATACCCTTGCCGACCTGGCACTTGTCAGGATGAAAGCAACGGGTTATTACCTGCTGCAACTCCCTTCAGTAATTCTTACACGCGCCGGTCAGCCGCCGGACCTCGCTTAGTTCGCCATACGAACCATTGCTGTTTATCCGCCAAAGTCGGGTAACTCCATCCATTTTCAACAAGTACATTTCAATGAAATATTCTTTCCTCGCTGTTGCGCTGGGCGCAATGGCTGTAGTGAGTTGCGATCGCAAGTCAGATTATGCAGCGGTTTTCAATAATCCGTTGCTGTACAGCAAAACCGTGTACCAGCTGAACACGGTGGTGATGGGCAATAATTTCAGCCCCATCGTAGCTTCCCGAAATTATACGTATGCAAATATTGCAGCCTACGAAGTCATTGCCGGCGCTTACCCGGATCAATATGAGTCACTGGCAGGTCAGTTGCACGGACTGGGTCCTGTGCCGGTTGCTGAAAAAGGCAGACCCATGGATCCAGAATTCGCCGCCCTGCTGGCATTCTGCAAACTCGGTGAAGCCGTAACGTTTCCGGCCGGCAGTATGAAGGACTATGTGGACAGTTTAAAAAAGCTGGCTGATGATCATGGAATGCCCGCGGATATTTATAATAACTCGGTCGCTTATGCCGATTCGGTTTCTGCGGTGATCATGGACTGGAGCAAGGGAGATCATTACCTGCAAACCCGCGGTGCTTCCGAATACAACGTGATGGATTCACCCGGAAGGTGGGTGCCAACCCCGCCGGCCTATTCACCGGCAGCAGAACCGCACTGGCGCGAAATCAGGCCCATGGTTTTAGACAGTTTCTCCATGTTTCCCGCACCGGCACCTTATAAGTTCGATATCACGGATAAGAAAAGCGACTATTACAAACAGGTGATGGAAATAAAAAATGCCGTCGACAGCCTCACGCCCGAACAGGCGCATATAGCCGACTTCTGGGACGACAATCCATTCAAATTAAATGTATCAGGCCACCTAATGTTCGGAACCAAAAAGTTTTCACCCCCGGGTCACTGGATGAGTATTGCCGGTATTGCGGCTGAAAAAGCAAATGCCGATTTCCCGACCACTGTTATTGCATTCACCAAAACCGCCATTGCCCTTTTCGATGCCTTTATTCAATGCTGGGATGCCAAATATGCTTACAATACGGTGCGCCCGGAAACGGTGATCAATAAATATATGGATCCGAACTGGCGGCCGCACCTGCAAACGCCTCCCTTTCCGGAATATACCTGCGGACACTCCACCGGATCAGCCGCAGCAGCTGAAACGTTAACCAGTGTATTCGGAGACCATTTCAGCTATACGGATACAACCGAACTCGAATTCGGGATCAAAAGCCGTTCCTATAAATCCTTCCGGGATGCAGCCCTGGAAAACAACTGGGCCCGGTTTTATGGCGGAATACATTATCATCATTCCTGCCTGGTGTCGAACGAACTCGGAACCAAAGTGGGTGACCTCGTAGTGCAAAGGCTCAAAATGAAAAAAACTTAAGCTGGCCAAACCTTTCAAAATTCATTAACCATTAACCTATTCCAATTTTTTCTTTAAATCTCAACAAACTGCGAAATGAAAATGAGAACGAATTTCAAAATCTGGTTTGCCCTGGTGTTGGGCCTGATCAGTTCCCTGGCACATGGCCAGACGGCTGAAGATGCCATCATGATGGGTAAAAAACAATGGTGCAACGGGATCACCTATATGCATTCCGGCTGGAACGAGTATTGGGAAGGAACTACAAAAAGATCTAACCAAAACCTGGGAACCGTCACTACACAATCGCTCATG
The DNA here is from genome assembly GCA_002413325.1 of Chitinophagaceae bacterium UBA5175. Lineage (GTDB taxonomy): Bacteria > Bacteroidota > Bacteroidia > Chitinophagales > Chitinophagaceae > Puia. Next base: position 7,269 of record DHWT01000015.1, read on the forward strand.
CTGATGAGTAACTATGGTATCAGCGACAAGCTCAATGTGCTGGTCTCCGTTCCATATATATGGACCCATGCGTCAGAAGGTACGTTGCACGGCCTGGAAGGTTTCCAGGATATTGCCCTGAATGTTAAATATGAATTTTATACAACCCGTCTCGGGAAAGGGAATTTATCCCTCATCGGTGTGGGCGGCTTCAGTACACCCCTGACGAATTACGAAAATGATTTCCTGCCCATGTCCATCGGACTGGGTAGTACCAACCTGTCAGGAAGACTGACAGCAGATTATCAGCAGGGCATTTTCTTCACCACCCTGTCCAGCGCTTATGTGTGGAGGAGCGATGTTACGATCGACAGATCTTCCTATTACACGGACCAGATCAATTACACCAACCAGGTCGCCATGCCCAACCAGCTGTACAGCAACCTGAATATCGGAATCCGTAAATCAAACCTGGTTGCAGAAGCTGTATTGATGAACATGTACACCTTCGGAGGATTTGACATCCGTAAAAATGATATGCCATTTGCAAGCAACCAGATGAATATGACATCAATCGGGGCACATGCAAAGTACTTTCTTCCCTTTGTTACCAACCTGGAAGTGATCGGGGGTGCCGATTTTGTAATTGCCGGAAGAAACGTGGGTCAGTCACAGACATACACGGCCGGTCTTTATTATGTGCTCAGTTTTAAAAAATAAAAAAATACTGTAATGAGAAATCTTTTCTTTTCAATCGCCGGCCTGACGGTTTTACTGCTGATCGCAAGCAGCTGTCAGAAAGAGGTTACCAACCGAAATTCGAACCTGCCTTCACTCCAGCCTGTAAATAATGATCTGAATGCCGGTACCTGGAGAACGGTATTGTTATCCCGCCCGGACAGTTTTACCGTGGCGGCTCCCGTCGCGACAAATTCCCCCTTATATGCGGCGGACATTAATGAGATTAAGTCCCTTCAGCAGCATATTTCATCAGACCAGGCAAATACGATCCGGTACTGGGCAGCCGGGGGCGTGCTGCGCTGGAATGAAATTATGCGTGGCCTGGTAGCGAAGTACAATCTGGCCGCCGTTCAGAATGCCGATGGCAGTTACCCGATCCCGAGTCCGGCCAATCCACTGGCATATCCCCTGTTTCCCTTTTCAAACCCGCCTTATGCAGCCAGGGCTTATGCGTATATCAGCGCAGCACAATACGATGCACTGGTTGCCTGCTGGTATTATAAAACAAAATACAACCGGGCAGCGCCTTATAAAACAGATTCTTCAGTAGCCGCAAAATTCATCACTAAAACGGACCTGCCTTCTTATCCTTCCGAAGCTGCTGTGCTGGCGGGTGTTACAGCAGAAATGATGAAACTCCTGTTCCCGGGCGAAATCGCCAGTATCCAGTCTAAAGC
>DHWT01000124.1 GCA_002413325.1 Chitinophagaceae bacterium UBA5175
TAAGCCATCGGCATCTGCCGGTGGCTTTTTTGTGCAGGTAATGGGTTATTTGTAACTTAAAAGAGAAGGTCCACCGTTTCATGCATCCGTTTCAATCTGATGGCATCGTAAATCAAGACCGATCCCAGGCTTAGAAAAAACACCCCGATAATCAGGGTTATATCTATTGCCCGGGTGGAAGGTGAATAAATAATTGCGATGGCAAAAATGCAGGACAGCATCCCATGGACCAATATGAACACCCATCCGCGGATCTGTTTTTTTACCAGCAGGGAAGCGATGATCTTGATGATACCCACGCAGAGGATCCAGGACCCGATCAGCAGCGGGTATAAAATAAAAGTCATGAACGGATTAAACAGAAGCAGGATACCGAAAATAAAATCTGCTATACTTTCTATCCGCATAATCCTTTTTTCCCTGTTAAATGTTATATGAGCAGAAGAAGAAGAAACCTGAAGCACAATGCCGTTCAACAGTAGGGCCAGCCCTGAAAATCTGACCAGCTCAACATAGGCCCACAGGGGATTCACTAAGCATACGATTCCGATGATTACAAACAGGATCCCGACCATGCTTAATAACCGGCTGGATTTTATTCTTTTCATTTCAAAAAATTCATTTCAATTGATCAAATCATTCATATAATTTGTCCGGGCCCGGGCAGTTACTTATTAAATATACAATCAAAAAAGCCAGGATACTAATCGGTCCCCTTAAACCGGATGATACATAATACCATTTGTCTCTTATAACAATTCAATAGCTTTGAATCAAATTTCTATCGTATGAACCGGGGTAATATCCTCCTGATCGATGATGAAGAAAAACTCAGGCATTTATTAATGCGCATCATCGGGCTGGAAGGTTATACGGTTTTTGAAGCGGATACCCTGAAGGCAGGTCTCCGGATCATGGAAAGGGAATCCATCCAGGTGATCCTTTGTGATGTGAAACTTCCCGACGGAAACGGGGTGGAGTTCATCGAAAAGATTAAGTCCCGGTACCCCGGGGTAGAAATGATCATGCTGACCGCTTACGGCAATATCCCGGCAGGAGTGCAATCCATCAAAAACGGCGCTTTTGATTACCTCACGAAGGGAGATGATAATGACCGGATCATTCCCCTGCTCGACCGGGCCATGGAAAAAGTGAGACTGAAAAAACGTGTGGAACAACTGGAACAGCAGGTTGAAAAGAAATATACTTTCGAAAACATACTGGGTCAGTCGGAACAGATCCGGGAGGCAATTGATATGGCCCGTAAAGTGGCCCCCACAGATGCGACCGTCTTATTGCTGGGAGAAACCGGTACGGGAAAAGAAGTATTTGCCCACGCCATTCATCACGGGAGCAGGCGGGCAGGTCAACCTTTCGTGGCGCTCAACGTAAGTTCATTCAATAAAGAACTGCTCGAAAGCGAATTATTTGGACATTTGGCCGGCTCATTCACCGGTGCCCTGAAAGATAAGAAAGGACTGATCGAAGAAGCCGACGGGGGTACCCTGTTCCTCGATGAGATCGGCGAAATGGCTTTTGACCTGCAGGCGAAACTATTACGCGTACTGGAAACCAGCGAGTTTATCAAGGTCGGCGATACGAAATCATCCCGGGTACAGGTGCGGATCATCACAGCAACCAACAGGGACCTGCAAAAGGAAGTGGATGAGGGAAAGTTCCGTGAAGATCTGTTTTACCGGCTGAATATTTTCACAATCAAACTGCCCTCCCTGCGTGAGCGTAAAAAAGACATACCCCTGCTGGCCCATTATTTTCTCAGGATGTATGCATCCAAATTAAATGGACAGGTGACCGGCATGAGCAAAGAGTTTTCAGATCTTCTGGTACATCATGAATGGAAAGGAAATATCCGCGAGTTGAAAAATATTATTGAAAGGGCGGTTATACTGGCTTCCGGAACTGAACTCACGCTGGCCGACCTGCCGCTCGACTTCCAGGCAACCCGGCAGAAGGGACAGTCCATGTCGGCCTTTGAACTGGCAAGCATGGAAAAACTGCATATCCAGCGGGTACTCAATCACACGCATGGAAATAAAATGGCGGCCGCCAGGCTGCTGAATATTGGCCTGACCACCTTGTACCGGAAAATAGAAGAATATAAACTGGGTTAAAACTGCGTTGAAATTTTCTTTCCATTTTGAAAACTACCATGTCATTTTGAAATGATTCAAATCATTTACCGAATAGATGCATGCCATTTAATATATCTAAAACCTTTACTACGATCAGCTTATAACTTTTGGCAGAACGTCATTGCTTTCGGCATTGCATTTGCGCGGTGCAATTCCGATGATCACAAAACAGGGACCTGCTGCTGCCTGTGGCCACGGAAATTTCTCAAGGGTCAGTCTCGCCTCTTTATTGGTTGCCCTGGGAATTATTTATGGAGATATCGGAACGTCTCCTCTTTACGTCTTTAAGGCCATCCTCGGAGAAAGAGCCATTTCGCAGTTGCTGGTGTATGGCGGCATTTCCTGTGTTTTCTGGACCCTCACTTTACAAACAACTTTCAAATACATCATCCTGACTTTACAGGCTGATAACAAGGGAGAAGGGGGTATATTTTCTTTATTTGCCCTGGTGAAGCGGTTTGGTAAAAAAGCATATATCCCGGCTATCATTGGCGCGGCAACCCTGCTGGCAGACGGGATCATTACCCCACCCATATCCGTATCTTCCGCCGTGGAAGGACTGAGCGGTGTACACAGCATGGGAAACATCATCGTACCGGGGAATAACCTCACGGTGGGTATCGTTGTCGGCATCATCAGCCTCCTGTTCTTTTTTCAACGCTTCGGGACCAAGATTGTCGGTTCTTCTTTCGGTCCGATCATGCTCATCTGGTTCTCGATGATCTTCGTGCTGGGAGCCATTCCCATCATGCACAATCCGGCTATCCTGTCTGCCCTCAGTCCGTATTATGCCATCGAACTGTTAACGAAATACCCCAACGGATTCTGGTTACTGGGTGCTGTTTTTCTCTGCACCACCGGCGCCGAAGCGCTCTACAGTGATCTCGGACATTGTGGTAAGAAAAATATCCGGCTCACCTGGATATTCGTGAAAGTTGCACTGGTCGTGAATTATATGGGCCAGGGCGCCTGGATACTTGCACAGCATACCAGTAAACTGAACGGCCTCAACCCATTTTATGAATTAATGCCGCACTGGTTTTTGCTCACGGGAATTATTATCGCCACCCTGGCAACCATCATCGCCAGCCAGGCCCTGATCAGCGGTTCCTTTACGCTGATCAGCGAAGCGATCAGTATGAATTTATGGCCCAAGGTTAAAATAAAATTCCCAACCACGATCAAGGGACAGATCTATATTCCCAGCATCAATACCACACTGTGGGTCGGGTGTATCGCCATGATGTTTTATTTCCGTAAGTCAGAACATATGGAAGCCGCTTATGGATTTTCGATCATCATCGCCATGATGATGACAACGGCACTCATGTTCGGTTATATGAAATTTGTCAGGAAATGGAATATGTTGCTGATCCTGGCCATCATCGGTATTTTCTTTACCGTTGAAACCGCGTTTTTCATCGCCAATGTGGCCAAGATCAAACAGCGATGGATGTTCCTCTTCTTCGAATTCGGACTGGTCTTTATTATGTACATCTGGTTTAATGCACGCCGGATCACGAACCGCTACCTGAATTTTGTGAATATCAGCAAATACACCCAGGAGCTGATCGAACTGAGCAACGACCGGGAAATTCCAAAATATGCCACACACCTGGTATATCTCACCAAGGCCAATATGGATCGGCAAATAGAACAACGGATCATCGATTCCATTTTAAACAAAAAGCCGAAAAGGGCGGATATATACTGGTTCATACATATTGATATATCGGATGCGCCCTATACCATGGAATATAATGTGGTTGAAATCATCAAAGACAAACTGATACGTGTTGAATTCAGGCTTGGATTCCGGGTTCAACCGCGGATACATAAATATTTTAAGCGGGTCATGCAGGAGATGGTACAAAACTGCGAGTTGCAATTCATTTCCAAATATGAGTCCATGACGAAAGAAAATTTCCATGCAGATATCACTTAT
>DHWT01000070.1 GCA_002413325.1 Chitinophagaceae bacterium UBA5175
CGGTGCCGGCCGTGGTGGGAATGGTAATAAAATGGGGTACATCATTTGTTACAAACACATCCCCGCCTTTCAGGTCATCATATTTGAAAAGATCCTCGCGGTGGTGAACCCGCAATACGATCCCCCGGGCCACATCCAGGGCGGCTCCGCCACCAATGCCGATAACAGAATCCCTGTCGAAGGCATCAAATGTTTCAGTTCCCCTGTACACATCCGATTTCACTGGATTCTTATGGATCTCATGAAATATATTCACCGAAATATCCCGGTCCTTCAGGTCTTTTACGATTTCATTAAAAAAATCAAGCTGGAAAACCGTAGGGTCGGTAACGATTAATGGCCGGTATAATCCATTTTTAATCAGGTAGGCTCCCAATTCTTTGCTGGATCCGGCACCGAAACGAATGAGGGTTGGAAAGCTGTATTGATAAATTTTGTTAAAGTTCATTTTCCGGAGGATTGGCGTTGTTAAATGATTTCGAAATATCTTTTGAATTCCCAGTCTGTCACACTCTTCAGATGCTGCCTCCATTCCCATTCCCTGGTGCCCGTGAAATGATCCACAAAACCCGCTCCCAGAATGTCCCTGACTACTGCAGATTCTTTCATCATCCGGGTCGCTTCATCCAGGGTTGCCGGCAAATGGCCGTTTGTTTTATCCAGGTATCCGTTCCCGGTAGTCGCAGCTTGATTCAAAGACAATTTATTTTTTATTCCGTACAGGCCTGCGGCGAGGGCGCCCGCCATGGCCAGGTAGGGATTCACGTCAGCACCGATAACACGGGTTTCCAGTCTGCACGAAGTATTTCCGCCGGATAATACACGCAGGGCCACCGTACGGTTATCGATGCCCCAGGTCAGGGTCGTAGGCGCCCAGGCTCCTTCTACCAGGCGTTTATAACTGTTGATGGTGGGTGCAAACAATGGCAGCATCCGGGGAATCAGGAGCAATTGTCCGGCTACATACTGTTTCATGGTTTCGCTCATCTTCAGCGGATCTTTTTCATCAAAAAAAAGATTCTTCTTCCGGTTCCCATCCCATAAACTCTGGTGCACATGCCCTCCGCAACCAGGGAGGTTTTCGCTGATCTTTGCCATGAAGGTGGCCATAAAACCATGCCGGTAGGCGATTTCCTTTACGGCCGTTTTAAACAAAACAGCCCGGTCGGCCGCTTCCAGTATACCCGAATAACTGATGGCGGCTTCATAGGTACCCGGACCGGTTTCTGTATGCAGTCCTTCCACAGGGATATCAAACTGATTCAGTAAAGCGAAGAGATCTTTCATGAAATCATGCTGCAGGCTGCTTCTCAGAATGGAATAGCCGAACATGCCGGGTGTGATGGGCTGCAGGTTCCGGAACATTTTTTCTTGAACGCTTTGCGGGGTTTCTGCAAAATTGTACCATTCAAATTCCTGTGAAAAGCAGGGGAAGTAACCGGCAGATACTGCATCGGCCAGTACTTTCTTCAGGAGCTGCCGCGGACAAACCTCCGGTACATTTTCTTTCCGGATCAATTCGCCCAGAAAAAAGGGAAGATCGTTTTCCCAGGGAATTTTTCTGAAGGTTGACAAGTCCAGGCGGGCAGCTGCATCGGGATAACCGGTGTGCCAGCCCGTATAGGATGCGTTGTCGTAAGCAGCATCGGCCGCATCCCATCCGAAAATGACATCACAGAAGCTCGTATCCGAATCCACGACGGAAAGAAATTTTTCCACCGAAATATATTTCCCCCTCAATACACCATCTATATCTGTCAGGGCGATTTTTACTTTCCGGGAAGCATGATGATTAACATACCCGAGAATTTCTTTCAGATCCATACCGAACATTTTAAGTGGTTCCCCGCTTTTTAAGCAGTTTAAAGAATCCGTACGACAATGCCATCAGAAAAATATAAAATAACGATAAATTGAAATTGTAAACCGTCATCGCAATCAGAGAGCATACGGCGATCACCAGGGCGGTAACGGGGAAAAGGGGATAGAGCGGCACCCGGAACGGGCGGTGAAGACCGGGTTCTTTTTTCCTGAGTCTTATCATGGAAATCATGGAAAAGATATACAGGGTCAGGGCCCCGAATACGGAAAGGGTAATGATTTCTGCCGTTTTGCCCGAAAGCAGCGCCATCATACCCAGGATCATATTGATGAACAGGGCATTTGACGGGGTTTTGAACCGGGGATGGATTTTCCCGAGACGGGCAGGGGCAAAATCTATCTTCCCGAATTCATAGGTTGATCTTCCGGCGGCCAGGATCAGCCCGTGAAAGGACGCAATCAATCCGAATAATCCCACGGTAATTAAAAGATGATACAGCAAATGGTTACTGCCTGTAACATGAGCCAGGGCCATGGGCAGGGGGGAATCTGATGTGGTTCCGTCTGCCTTGTAAACAATGGCTTCCCAGCCGCTGACGCCGGTCGAACTTAAAAAAATCAGTATGCACAATATGACCAGGGTGGCGATGGCAGATCCGAATCCCAGCAGGAGGGTGCGTTGGGGATGGACCACTTCTTCTGCTGTATTGGCAACACCTTCAATGCCCAGGAAAAACCAGATCGCGAAGGGGATTGCAGCCAGAATGCCCTGCCAGCCGCGTGGAAAAGCATGGTGCTGCAGGTTTTTTAATTCAAAATGGGGAAGGGTGATGCCGGTAAAAACCAATAATTCTCCGACTGCCAGCAGAGTAATAATCAATTCGAATACCGCCGCCGCTTTCACACCATACATATTCAGGGCCGTAAATAAGATATAAGCGAACAGTGCGATGGCCAGAACGGGTATCTGCGGAAAAAATAAATTGAAATAAGCACCAATCGCGAATGCGATGGCAGGAGGTGCAAAAATGAATTCTATATTCTGGGCCATGCCTGCAAGGAATCCGAGATCTCTGCCCAGTGTCCGGTGGGCATAATCAAAAACGCCCCCCGCTTTCGGTATGGCAGCCGCCAGTTCTGCATAACTGAAAGTGAATGTCGTATAGAGGATGATAATAAAAAAAGTCGCAATGGCCAGTCCGCCGGTGCCTCCCCGCTCCAGGCCCAGGTTCCAGCCGAAGTACATGCCGGAGATCACGTAACCTACACCCAGTCCCCAGAGGAGGAAGGGGCTGAGTGTGCGTTTAAGTGCTGGTGCTGGCAATGGTAAAAAATTAACGGAGCCCGTTCAAAGTAAGGAAATGCGGGATATCCATTCCAAAAATAGACTGAATTCCGCCATATAAAATGCTTTAGGTAAATTGTTGAATAAAATAAACGGCTGAAGTCAACCATCGAATGGGTCGCGGAGGGAAAGACAAGGAACCCGAAATATAAAAGTAAAAAGTAAAAATTTAAAAATAAAAAATTTTGCAAGACAACAATGCCCGTTTTCAAGTTGATACAGATATATCGGTCGCCAGGACCCTGCACACGGATTTTTATACAGATCCGGTGCTTTTTGAGGTAAGCAGGGAGAAGATTTTTTCAAAAAGCTGGCAGTATATCGGCGACCGGAACCTGGTTTCCCAACCTGGCAGTTGTTACCCCTTTACGCTGCTGGCGGATTTTCTCGATGAGCCGTTGTTGCTTACCCGGGATGAAGCCCAGCTTTATTGCCTTTCGAATGTATGCACCCACCGGGGTACCACGCTGGTCGGGGAAGCCTGCCGGGCGACCCATCTGCGGTGTCGTTATCATGGCCGTCAGTTCCGGTTAGACGGGCAGTTTCTCTCCATGCCGGAATTCAAAGAAGTAAAAAATTTTCCGACCGGGGCAGATGACCTGAGTCGACTGCCGCTGCATTCCTGGGGTCCCTGGTTATTTACCTCGCTGGATTCGAAAGCCCGTCCGGAAAAATATTTCCGGGAGATGGGTGAGCGGTTGGGCTGGCTTCCCCTGGATGCATTTGTTTTTAAACCGGAATTCTCTGCAGAGTATACGGTGAAAGCCCACTGGGCCCTTTACTGTGAGAATTACTTGGAAGGATTTCATATTCCCTTCGTACACGCGGGATTAAATGCCGTGATCGATTTCGGAAACTACACTACAGAACTTTTTGCTGCCTCCAACCTGCAGCTGGGAATCGCCAAACCCGGGGAGGAAATATTTGAACTGCCGGTGTCATCTCCTGATTATGGAAAGCGTGTGGCGGCTTACTATTTCTTCGTTTTCCCCAATATGATGTTCAATTTTTATCCCTGGGGATGCAGTGTCAACC
>DHWT01000279.1 GCA_002413325.1 Chitinophagaceae bacterium UBA5175
CCTCTCCCATTTCTATATGACCCGGAAAATCGGTTTGTTTCCTTTCTACAACGGATTCAACGATTCCCTGTACCCTGCTGTTGCCGCCCTTGGACTGTGTAATTTTCACCAGCACCGTATCCCCGTGCATGGCCGTATTGAAATCATTGGGACGTACCAGCACATCGCGGTCCAGTCCTTTGGCAATAACGAAACCCATGCCGGAACGCGTTACTTCGAGCACACCCTTATGCAGGTGTACGCTTGTTTTTTTCTTTCTCTTATCTGTAGGTTTATGACCCATAATTCGTTAGGATTGATCAGGAAATTCCTGAATGAATGTAGTAATTAAGCGCGTAAACTGATTTTCCCCGTTAAACAAAAAAACCGGCTGAATGGGCATCACAAAAACGGGCAGGTCGCGCAGTTGCTGCGAAAATTTCTGCAGCCGGACGGCATCTTTTTCTGTCGTAAGCATGATTTTTCCGGGGGAATGGATCTGGTTAAATTTTTTAAGTATATAATTCAGGTCATCAATGGTAAAAATATGGTGATCACTGAACGACAGTTCATCGTACCCGTTGAAGTGTTCTTCCAGGTATTTTTTCAGATGCCCCGGATTGGCAATCCCGGTTACCAGTAATATTTCATGGTCCTTGTTTGGAATCCAGGGTTCCCGGGTAATCACCTGGTAGGGTCTTCCATAGGAAATCGCCGTGAAAAAAATATGCTGGTGGGGTGCCGGCCTGATTTCCCGGGTCAGCTGGCTTTTTTCCGCCAGCGAAAGTTCAGGCGGACACTTCGTAATCACGATGATATCGGCCCGGCGGGCGCTCTTATGCTGATCCCTGAGATCGCCGGTTGGCAGAAACCAGTCCTGCGTATATAAATTGTTAAACTCCGTTAAGAGGATATTATAGCCGGCTTTTACCCACCGGTGCTGGTAGGCATCATCCAGAATGATGACCCGGGTATCGGGTTTATCGTGTAAAATCTGCGGGATGGCCACGACCCTTTCTTCTCCCACGGCCACCGTAACGTCAGGAAACTTATTGTAAAACTGCATGGGTTCATCCCCGATTTCGAGCGCCGTGCTCCTGGAGGTGGCCAGTGCATACCCCCGGGTTTTTCTTTTATAACCGCGGCTGAGGACAGCCAGCCGGAATTCATTTTTAAATTTCCCGATCATAAATTCGACCATGGGCGATTTACCGGTTCCGCCTATTGAAAGATTACCTATGCAAATGACGGGCAGATTAAAAGATACGGAACGCAAAATATTCCGGTCAAACATCCAGTTGCGGATATAAACGACCAATCCGTACAGGATGGAAAATGGAAGCAGGAGCATCCTTACCGGCTTTAATAAGGGATAGTTGAGATTGATCATAACGACGAATAAAGGTAACTCATTCCCCCTGATGGCCGGAAACGCCTGCAAGTGCCTGCCTGAGCGTTCCTTCCAGGCGACCGGCTGCTTCGCGGATGGTTCGTTTCGAAACGTCGTTCAGCAAGGGAAGGGAACAGATAACCGGATAACCCGACCAATCGGCAATTTCATGTTCATAATCCAGGTAGTGGTCGTTGAACACCCAGCCGGCAGTGTCGAGGCCATAGTTCCTGCAAAGCAGGGCTGTTTGGAGGGAGTGATTGATACTGCCCAGGTAATTGCGGCTGACCAGGACCAGGCGGGCATCCAGTTGTTTCACCAGGTCGATCATAAAATCCACTTCATTTAATGGAACCATCAGTCCGCCTGCACCTTCAATGACCAGGGGGCGGTTCCGGGGGATCCGGTTAAATTGGTCCAGTATCCTGCTGAGTTCAATGCGACGGTTTTCCTCTCTTGCAGCAATATGGGGTGAAGCGGCCAGATGCAGCTTATAGGTTTCCGGGTGAATGATGGTTTGGGTGTTACTGACCAGGGAAGCGATCAGGGAACTGTCTGTTCCCGGATCCAGACCGGCCTGAACCGGTTTCCAGTAATCTGCCTGCAGGGCTTCGGTAAGAACAGCCGCAACAACTGTTTTACCGATGCCGGTGCCAATGCCGCTGATGAATATAGGCTTCATCCCCGCTTTTTAATAAAGATGGAAAAAAGGGTGGTGCCGTAATTTCTCTCCGAAACAAAAAGCGGGTAACCGGTATAACGGTTACGGGGTGTATGTTCCAGCACGAACCAGCCGTTTTCATTTAAGAAATTCCCCGCTGTTATAATTCCCGGAATCTGGTCGATGGTATCCAGGGCATAAGGAGGACCCGCAAAAATAAAATCGTATGAGTCTTTATTATTTTTTAAAAAGCGAAACACGTCGGAGCCGATGATTTTAAGTTGCGTAAGACCCAGGGTCTCTGCTGTATTGCGGATGAAGTCCAGCATGCGTGGGTCTTTCTCTACGATAGTCAAATCGGTCGCCCCCCGGGATGCGAGTTCAAAACTGATGCTGCCGGTGCCACCGAAAAGGTCCAGGGTTTTCATGCCTTCCAGGTTACGGTTGGACTGCAGGATATTGAACAAACCTTCTTTTGCTATATCTGTAGTCGGACGGGTATAAGGCATTTTTGAAGGCGGATGAATTTTTCTTCCACCCCATTCGCCCCCGATTATACGCATATGGCCATTTTCAAAAGAGAGGAGAAAAAGTGATTGGGAAATTGCATGAGTTCGTCCGTCAGCCTGATACTGTCATCCATAGATTCAAAACGGATATTCAGGAAGTATAATTCCAGGTCTTCATAAAGGGCCGATTTCCTTTCAATCATACCTGAAAGTTCGAGCACGAGTTCTTCCCGGCTCAAATTGAGCTGATGACAACAATTCAGGAGGTTGTATAAAACATCTTTGGAATCCTGATAATTAAAATGCTGGATGAGCTGGAGCTGCCCGCTTCTGGAAACCATCAGAACCATTTTATCCGGGTAAAAAAACACTTTCATAAAAGCCGCTTCTTCTTTGGCGGTAAACATTTTATAACACTTGAGCTGGAGGCTGTAAAAATGCCAGTATCGGGCTTCCTGGAATTTTTCCTGCATCAGGAAATGAATCCGGGCAGGAACACGGTATACGTTATGAAATTCGAACCAGGGAATTTTTTCATCCAGGACCAGGTTTTGGCTGAGGTTTCCGTAAATAAGGTCTGTTACGGGGCGCGTCATGTCGGCGCTGAAATATTTTTCAGGAACCAGGTTACTTTCCGGGAAATTATAAACCAGGAAAACCTCGCTGGCCTTAAACCGGCTTAAAACCGCATCGTTTTCCAGTATCCCGCGCAGGATGGTTTCGGGTTCGCGGGTATCCACCTGGGGCCATTGAAAAACCCGGATGACAGCCGGGCGCATCCCGCGGACATTCAGCAGAACAAAAATCAGGGAGCAGGCACCGACTTCAATGAGCAGGCGGAACTGGCCGGGATCTTCAGCAGCATATTCTTCATTCTGTATATTAAATTCGGGTCTGATGGTCATAAAGCGGATCGCAATTATACTAAAATTTAGCGACTGGAAGGGGTATTATTGCCATTCGGTCAGCAATTGCCGGGCAATCACTTTCACCCGGGTGTCATCATACATGGTATTCGGCATTCCTAAAAGAATCCGGAGATTGGCAAAAGCTTTATTGTCCTCATCCATCCGGTGATAGGACTTCGCCAGTTCCAGGTAATTGAGAATAAATCCCGGATTGAGTGAACGGCTTTTTTCAAAATAATAAATGGCTTTATCCAGACTGGCCGAAGGTAATCTGCCATAAAAAATCCGGGCAAAGGATTTTTCAGCCAGGCTCAGATTACTCACTTCATAATTCCAGCGTCCCAGGATATGATAGGCCCTGAAATTATCCGGATCCAGTCGTATGGCATTTTCAGCATAATACCTTACATCCTTGGCTAGTATCACCCGTTCCCGGGTTCCGGCCACCAGTGAAACCCTTCCCAGGGCCAGGGCCATGACATAATTGGCATCTGAAGAATTTGGATTCACGCGAAGGGCCGCCGCCGCATAATTCTTCGCGGCCAGAAAATAAGGACTCATTTTTTCTTTGTCGGGCTGCCGCGCACCAATACGGCAGGAGAGTTCGCTGCATTTCCAGAGAGCATGCAGGTTAGCGGGTTCCTTTTTTAAAATTTCCGCATATTTTAAAAAAGCTTCGTTTTCACGGAACAGGGCTTCCTGTTGCTGCGCCTCTTTCAGGAGCTGCCCGGTATCCTGCGAAAATAACAGGCAGGGGAAAACGGCTATCAATAAGGTTAGCACACGAAGCATAATATGCTCTTAAAATGAACGGTGCATCGTTACCCCTACCTTACCGACGAAATGTTCTATGGGTGCCTGTAGCTTATAAATGCTGATCCTGATCTCGGATACGGTCGGATATTGATGTTTGATGTTTAAGATAATACCCTGGCAGATTTTTTCCAAAAGATATACAGGTTCTTTCATTTTTTCCTGCACGATTTTGAATAAATTAACATAACTGATGGTATCGGCAATCCGTTCGAATACCGGATTGTTTTCCATATACGATACACTGAGATTTACTTCAAAGGAGTTCATCACCCGCCGCTCCTCTTCATAAATGCCATGGTGTTCATAAAAGACCATCTGCTGAAGTTCAATTGTTATCATAAGAGAATTTGGGAATTTGGTCCGCCAGCCGGCGGATGAGAATCTGAGAATCCTGTTTCTATTTCCGAATGCTCAAATTTCCGAATTTTCAAATTTCTAATGCGGCCTCAGCGAAAGCCAGCGCTCTGCATCCAGGGCTGCCATACAACCACTGCCCGCAGCGGTTACGGCCTGCCGGTACACCCGGTCCTGCACATCACCTGCGGCAAATATGCCTTCCAGGTTCGTTCTTGTACTGCCCGGAACGGTTTTGATATAACCTGTTTCATCCATATCCAGCCATCCTTTGAAAATGGCTGAATTGGGTTCATGGCCGATGGCAACAAAAAATCCGTTCACCGGAATGGTCTCCACTTTCCCGCCAGCCGTATTTTTAATACGCACACCATCCACTTTGGTATCACCGAGAATTTCTTCCACCACCGTATTCCAGTATATTTTAATATTGGACGCTTCGCGGATACGCTGTTGCATTACCTGGGATGCCCGCATCTGGTCGCGGCGGATGAACATATGAACATGGGTACAAAGCTTGGATAAATACAGGGCTTCTTCAGCCGCCGTATCACCGGCGCCTACAATGGCCACTTCTTTTCCCCTGAAAAAAAATCCGTCGCAGACCGCGCAGGCACTCACTCCATACCCGTTGAGTTTTTCTTCACTGGGCAGGCCCAGCCATTTGGCGGAAGCCCCCGTTGCGATGATCACGGAATCCGCTTCCATCAGTTTCTCTTCATCAATCCAGACGCGGTACGGTTGTTTGGAAAAATCTACTTTCGTGGCCATTCCGTACCGGATATCGGCGCCCATGCGTGTCGCCTGTTTTTCAAACTCCACCATCATCTCGGGCCCCTGCACGCCATCCGGGTAACCCGGATAGTTTTCCACCTCCGTCGTAATCGTAAGCTGGCCCCCCGGCTGGATACCCTGGTAGAGCACGGGTTTGAGATTGGCACGGGCCGTATAGATGGCAGCTGAATAACCTGCGGGACCTGATCCGATAATTAAACAATGAACATGTTCTGAACTTGTATTTTCCATAATGATGATTCTCCTGGTTAACCGTATATCGTATATCCATACACGAAATATTATGCACGGTTTACGTCTATACAGTAGGCAAATTTAATTGTAAATGTTGACAAAGGAGGTCGCACAGCTGACGGATCATTTCGGAATCTGCAGGGAAACATACTGGGCCGCGTAACCGCCGAAATATCCCAGGGCCCCGTTGGATACATTGGAAATCACTACGGTCGGTGTTGAAAAGGGGTTTCCGATACTCTGGTAATTATATTCCATCGTGCGCCAGAAATCGTAGGTCGCTTTATCTATGTCTGCCAGTTTTACGGTAACCGAATCTCCTTTGTTAAAAAAAGAATAATTATTGACGTCGATGGGGAGATTCCGGTTCACCCCTTTATCCACCGTAACGGTATACGTGGTCCCGTCTGTGATCTGGTCGTCAAATACGGAGTTCAGTCCTGGGTAAAAGGGCCCTCCGTTTACCCTTGTATAGTAGCGGGTATAATTTCCCAGTCCCGGGGGATCCGTAACCTTTGCTTTCAGGTTGACGAGGCCCGAATCTGCCAGCGCAGGAGCAGGCACCCACCATAAACTGTCAATGACTTTGGCCAGGGCCGGGATGGTGGTGGTTGCCATATAGGTTTGATTATTTTCCCGGATTTCAAGACTGTATGTCGTACTGAATGCACCCTTGAATTTAGGACCGGAATAGGAATCGTTCAGTGAATAAGAGTACATCAGCAGACCGGTGCTATCGTCTTTGGTGGCATACTCCTGGAGCTGGGCGGTAATGCTGCCATTCGATACGAGTACAAGAGCATTATGAACAAAGGAATTGGAAAGGGCCTGGAGATCCAGAACACTGAAATAATCCAGACTCCGGGTCAGTGTCACCACCGGGTATTTCCCGTTTTCGATGGAAGCATCCACGACCAGGTCCGTGCTGGTGGGATCCAGTTTGATACTGATGTTTTTTTCGCAGGAGCTGAGAAAAAATGAGAAAAAAAGGGAAAATGAAAAATTAAAAATCTGACGGATCATGCGTGCAAAATTAGTCCGCTGGCCGGCGGACGCAAAATAAAAAAGCTCCCCGGGTATGACCGGGGAGCCCTGTTATAAATAAATAATCTACTCTGATTAACCGAGATACGCTTTCAACGCGCTGCTATACCTGGCTTTCTGCAGACGTTTGATTGCTCTTTCCTTGATCTGGCGGATCCGTTCCTTGGTCAGGTCATATTTCTGGCCGATCTGTTCAATGG
>DHWT01000294.1:0-2992 GCA_002413325.1 Chitinophagaceae bacterium UBA5175
TGGATTTTTAATTAATAATGAGTCATTTACGTAGTTTTTGTTTTAGCGGGGGTATTGCATTTTATTATACCGGAAACTTAAGAACATGATTGCCCAGGTTGATTGTAATAATTTTTATTGTTCCTGTGAAAGGCTCTTTAATCCCCGGCTGGAAGGCCGGCCCCTGATCGTGCTTTCCAATAACGACGGATGCGCCATTTCCCGGAGTGAGGAGGCGAAGGCATTGGGCATTGCGATGGCAGCTCCTGCATTCATGATGAAAAAATTGCTTGACAAGCATGATGTTGCAGTTTTTAGCTCGAACTACACTTTATATGGCGATATGAGTAACCGGATCATGGAAACGCTCGGTTTTTTTGTTCCGGACATTGAAATGTATTCGATCGATGAGGCCTTTCTGGATCTTCGTGCCATGGGGCATACGGACTTACTGGAACTGGGATTCAAAATCCGGAGGACCATCCGGAAGAATATCGGCATACCGGTTTCTATCGGGATTGCGCCGACAAAGACCCTGGCAAAAATGGCCAACCGGCATGCCAAAAAGAATTACCGCCAGGCAGCTGTATTCTGGGCGGCCAGTCCTTCCCTTACCGAAGAGATGTTATCGGCCACTCCGGTGGAGGAGATCTGGGGAATAGGTAACCAGCATGCCTTGTTTTTATCGGGGTCCGGATTTAAAACAGCAGCCGATTTCCTGCGTGCGCCGGAGGACTGGGTTAAAAAACATTTATCCGTGGCGGGCCTTCGCCTCCTGTATGAACTGAGGGGCATTTCATGCATCGCCTGGGAGCGGGAAAGACCCGCCCGTAAAAATATCTGTACCTCCCGGTCGTTCGGAAAGCGGATCGCCGATAAGGGCCGCATCGCCGAAGCCCTTGCTAATTATGCGGCGGCCTGTGCGGCCAAATTGCGCGAAGATAATACCTGTTGCCGCAGCCTGCGGGTGTTCATTCAGACCAATCCCCATAAAACAGAAGAAGCGCAATACCTGCGGTCCATTGATTTGGACCTGGAGCGGGCATCCAACCACAGCGGGGAAATCATTAAAGCAGCCCTCCGGGGACTGGACCTGATTTTCAAGGCAGGCTTCCTCTATATGAAATGCGGGATTACGGTAATGGACCTCGTTCCGGAATCTGCCGTGCAGGCCAGCTGTTTTGACGGGGCGGATAAAGAAAAAAACAGCCTGGTCATGCGCACAATGGACCAAATTAACCGAAGCATGGGAAAAGAAATCCTGCGCCCGGCGGTCCAGGGTTTTGAACGCGGGTACCGGCTCAAGGCGGATTATTTGTCGCCCCGGTATACCACGCGGATGAGTGAGATTCTTAAGATACAAATCTGATGCTCCAGCCATTCGAAGAATTCAAACCGGTCTACCTTCCCCGCCTGATGCAGTTGGGCCGGCGGTACCTCGTATCGCAAACCTATTGCCGGGTGAAGGACATGGAAGCGGATCCCCTCAGTTCCCGCATCAACCTCCTGTTCTCAGATTATGCGGAACCGGGAGAAGCCAGGCTTCACCTGAATGCAGTGAAGAAAGACCGTTATGCCGCCATCATTGACCTGAGGAACCCGGCACACCTGAAAAAAATCCGGGAAATGCTGCTACCGGACTCCGGTTACCGGATATTTTTTGCTGTCGTAAAAAGTGCCGGGGAACTGGAAAATCAAATCAATAAAAATTATAAGGACAAACTGAAACAGTATGTTGATAAACAAACCAACTGGCGGATTTCCCGGGATACGATTGTGAAACCCACCGTCCAGCTGAGTTTCGGGGAGTTGTATATCATCCTCAAACACGGTAACCAGCAGATCCGTATTAAATTTGAAGAGATTGAAACCCTGTGAACGGATAACCTGCGTTTCGTTTCCGGTTTGAAGGAATTTTGCAGCTGTTTTCCCCGGGGGACCATTAAAGCCAGAATTTCTGATCTGGCTTACCTTTGATGGAAACCGTTGCAGGAATACCTATGTGTTACGACATTTCATTTACTGTAAAACTGAAGGAACTTCCGGCTTATTTTCCGGATCTTGAAACAACCGGACAGCCAGAACTCGATTTCGACGGAACCCATATCATGGGTCATAGTTTTAATTTGCATCCCATCATTTACCGGGACCGGGAGCATCATAAATTATTGCTTCATCCGATGGAATGGGGTGTCATCCCTTTTTATGTGAAGGACGAAAGAAGTTTTCTCCGCCAGCGGGCGTCCATGCTGAATACCCGGAGTGAACGCATCCTGGGAGATGAAAAGAGTTACTGGTATAAAATCCGCAGCCGCCGCTGCCTGGTCCCGGTTACCGGGATCTATGAACACCGGGCCATCAAAGGATGGAAAAAGAAAGTACCCTATTTCATCCGCCTGAAAAACCAGCCCCTGTTTTTTTTGCCGGGTTTATATTCGGTCGCTGACCTGCCAGACCTGGAGACCGGGGAAATGCTCAAACGGTGGACTTTCAGCCTCATTACCCGTGATGGCAACGACCTGATGAAAAAAATTCATAACGATGGTGACAACCGGGGGCGTATGCCCCTGTTCCTTCCATTGGAGTTATCGAAAGAGTTCCTGGAAGAGGACCTTTCCTCGGAACGATACCGGGATATCCTCCAATATGAAATGCCGGAGGCTGGGATGGAAGCTATAACGGTATATACCATACGAAGTGCCAAACCGCGACCTGATGGGAAGGGGAAAAATGAATATTGGGAATGGGAGAAACTTCCGGCACCCGGAACCGGTGACCCTGTATTAGAATAATGAAGCAGCCCGGTTATCTGAAACCTGATCTAAGATGAATCCTGGTCCGGGACCTGAGTTATATTGGAGTTTGTTTAATTCACAAATTCTCAAATTTCCCAATCCTCAAAATTTATTGAAACACCCGTACATAATCAATATAGAAATGCTGAGGCAGTGCTTTGAGGTTTACTCCCTTTGTACCACCCCAGTCTCCTCCAAAAGCCAGGTTCAGGATAATA
>DHWT01000294.1:3321-3838 GCA_002413325.1 Chitinophagaceae bacterium UBA5175
TTACCGTCAAAAAACCAGTCGATACGATCCGGGAACCATTCTATGGCATATACATGGAAATCTTTTTCCGGGGAGGGGAAATAGATCCTTGTGCCTTTATCTGAACCGGTTGCATGTTCATTAAAATGCAGGGTGTCTGGCATGAAGCCGACATGTTCCATGATATCAATTTCTCCGCAGGCAGGCCACCCGGTTTCTGTGATATTACTGCCCAGGGTCCAGATGGCAGGCCAGGTGCCCAGGGAAGAAGGGATTTTAGCGCGTACTTCGATTCTTCCATAAGTCCATGATTTTTTCCCCTCTGTAGTGATACGCGCTGAAGTGACCGGTTGCACGACCCCGTTTGTTTTGAAAGAATCATTCCGGGCCACAATGTCCAGGAATCCATTTTTTATAGATGCATTTTCAGCCCGCCGAAAGGTATAGTATTGTATTTCATGATTGGCGATAAACCCCGTATCATATTTCCATTGGGTTGAATCAGGCAACCCCGGACGATTGAATTCATCCTGCCAGA
>DHWT01000294.1:4209-13738 GCA_002413325.1 Chitinophagaceae bacterium UBA5175
AAAGACGTATTCATGTTTATCCGGCCGGTATTTTTTAGTTATCCGCCGGATGAAGATATTCATTTTTTCATGACCTTGTGCCGACTGTCGGCTGCAGGTCCGGTCCATTTCCTTATCCGGGTCGAATATAATTTCATGCAGGGAAACATGTATGAATAAAAATATGCTGGCTGTTCTTACCTTCGGAAACAATTCTTTATATGAAACCGATTGCTATTCTACTTTGCTTCTTCCTATGCGCAACTACGGCATTCGCGCAGTTAACACAAGATAATAGCCTGCCTACAGTAAAAACAGCCAACGGACTGGTGCAGGGAACACAGGCTTCCGGGATCAGTATGTTTAAGGGAATCCCGTATGCACAACCGCCGGTAGGTGAACTGCGTTGGAAAGAACCGCAGCCTGTAAAGAACTGGGAAGGCACACGCCGGGCGGATCACTTTGCGGCACGGGCCATGCAGCTCCCGGTTTTCAGTGACATGCAATTCCGGTCCGATGGCATGAGCGAGGATTGTCTTTATCTCAATATCTGGACGCCGGCTAAAACCGGTAAAGAAGAACTTCCGGTACTGGTTTATTTCTATGGGGGCGGCTATGTAGGAGGCGACGGCTCTGAATACCGTTATGATGGTGAAAGCATGGCCCGACGGGGCATTGTGGCAGTAACTATAAACTACCGGCTGGGCGTTTTTGGATTCCTGGCACATCCTGACCTGACCCGGGAATCAGCACATCACGCATCCGGCAATTACGGGCTATTGGATCAGACAGAAGCCCTGCGCTGGGTTCATAAAAATATTGCCGCTTTTGGAGGGAACCCGGACCATATCACAATTGCCGGTGAATCGGCAGGCTCTTTTTCAGTGAGTGCCCAGGTGGCTTCTCCCTTATCCAGGAATTTATTTGCTGCAGCCATCGGGGAAAGCGGATCCCTGATGAATTTCAGGCCGACCACTCCGCTGGCGGAGGCAGAAAAAAAGGGCTTTCGATTTGGAGATAGCCTGGGGGCACATTCCATCCGGGATTTAAGGGCCCTGCCGGCTGAACAGGTATTACAGGCAACCGCCAAAATGGGCGTCGGAAACTTTCCCGTAGATGTGGATGGCTATTTTTTTCCTGAATCACCCCTCACCCTCTATACTTCCGCCCAGGTGGCGAAAGTCCCCCTGCTGGTTGGCTGGAACTCGGAGGAAGCCAGCTGGAAATTCATTTTAGGTAATGAGGAACCGACAAAAGATAATTATGTCAAAGCCGTTCAAAAATTATATCCTTCAGATGCGGATGCGATATTGAAATTGTATGCCGTTACCAGTGATGCCGATGTGGAAACGGTTGCTTCGGCACTGGCCAGTGACCGCTTTATTGCTTTCGGCACCTGGAAATGGGCCGAACTGCACGCGAAAACCAATAGCCCCGTTTACCGGTATTATTTTACCAGGGCCAGGCCGGGCCTTCGTTCAGAAATCAATAAAACGCAGTCATCAGCCGGGGAAACCAGCAGCAAACCGGGCAGTTACCAGGGGGCCGTTCATTCCGCAGAAATTGAATATGCGATGGGCAACCTGCCCACCAACCGGGTTTATGACTGGCAGCCGGACGATTACCTGGTTTCCTCCATCATGCAGAACTATTTTATAAATTTTATTAAAACTAAAAATCCGAACGGCCTTGGACTGCCTTACTGGCCTTTATATCAAAGCTGGCAGAAAGATCCCGTCCAGTATATCGGTGTGGAAACCGGAAGGCATCCGGACAATACCCGGGACAGATACCTGTACCTGGAAAAAATGATCAGTAAACAACCCTGAGCTTTTATTTATTCAATTTTCAAAACAACATCGCCGGACTGCGGATATCCCGTGCAGGTCAGGGTGAGACCCCTGGCAAGGTCCTGATCGGTGAGTACTTCGTTATTCGACAGCCATATTTTTCCTGACAGACATTTTGCGGCGCAGCTGCCGCATTTCCCGGTTTCGCAGCTGTAGGGCAGATTCAGTTTGATTTTCCTTGCAGCCTGCAGGATCGTGTCCGGGTATTGAACCGGGATATCATGTGTTTTTCCATGAAGCTCAAGCTGTATAGGATAAGAATTTTTGTCCGGAGGCGTCCGGGAGAAACGTTTTTTTTCGCCGGGGTTGAAATCTTCTTTTTTGATATGATCCTTTGGAAAACCTTCTTCCTGCAAAAGAAAAATAATCATACGCATATACGATTCCGGGCCGCAGGTATAAAACAATGTTTTATCCCGGTCGGGGGACGCTATGGTTAAAAATTCAAGTAAAAGCTCCCGGTTCAGGCGCGCTCTTCTTAAGTCGGCATCCGTGCTGAATAAAAAATGAATGACTAACCGGTCCGGGTATTGTTGCTCCAGTAGTTTTAATTCCCTGAGATAAGCAGTGCTTTCGACTGACTGATTACTGTAAACCAGGTAAACGGAAATGCCGGTATACAAATGGATCGTTGTTTTTAATAAAGAGAGAACAGGCGCAATCCTGCTGCCGGCGGCAAAAAAGAACATGCTGCGGAATGAATTGATATTTTCCGGCAGCCGGAAGAATCCGCCTGCCCCGGTCGTGAACAGGGTGTCTCCCGGCTGGACACGGTCAGTCAGGATCCTGGAAAAAAATCCATTGTCGATGCGTTTCACCCCGATGGACAGTGGTTCTTTCAAAACAGGGGAGGAGATGATGGAATAGGACCGCCTGATTTCAGTCAGTCCGCTGTTGTCTACCAGTGTAATAAACTGCCCCGCCTGGTATTGCAGGCCATGGCCATCCCGGAAAACAATGGTTTTGAAATCCTTTGTTTCCTCCCGGATACATTCGATTACTAATTTCTTATAATCATTCATTCAATGATATAGTGTACATTTTGATATCAACCCGTTCAGTTTGTCATATATAATAAAACCTATGATTGTAAAACGTCAAAAAAAAATCAGGCCCTGGATGCTTAAAAAGGAAATGATCATCCTCTATTATGGCCTGAAAGATAAACGGACTTCTCCCATAGTGAAAGGGGCTGCCGTTCTTCCGATCATTTACCTGTTAAGCCCCATCGATTTGATACCTGATTTTATTCCGTTCTTTGGTTTTATAGATGATATCGTGATAGTTCCTTTGCTGCTGAACCTCGCCATCCGCCTCCTTCCCGTGGAAGTACAGGAGGATAGTCTTTCTAAAGCTTCTGCAAATTCAAAAAAAGTTCAACGGGTATTCGTTACAGTCATTATTGTATTTATCAGCCTGCTTACGGGAATTTTCTTCCTGATCCGCTTTTTTTTAATTAACAACTAATTTAGTAAATAGGTCTTTTCTGGCACTATTTTGTAAGTATATAGTTGGTTTTAATTTACATTTAAATTTTTGTGTTTATGAAAAAGTCAGTAATCGTGTTATTGGTTATGCTGGGCGCAGCTTTTACAACGCAGGCTCAGGTAGACAGTGTAGCAAAAAAAGCAGAGAATAAGACAGCTGAATTGGCATCCAAGGGCAAATCTGCCGTGGTGGATGAAGTTTACAAGGATAAGGTTGGATCTGCCGGTCAGTCTCCTATTTATATTGACCACAATTCCAAATATTATTACGTGGACAAAAAGGGGAAAAAAGTATATGTTCCCAAAACATCCCTGAAGGATAGTCCTAAGAGTTAAGCCCGGTTCTCCGGCATCGTTTTATAAGCATTTGTCAAAGGGCAGATGCTTTTTTTATTTATTTTCCTGAAAATTATCCGGGCGGAATATTTTCTTTACATTCATCTTTCAACAGCAAAGATTGCTATGCCACCCGATTCCCCCCGGATCAATACCCAGTCCGTCAGTCAGCATACTTATGATGCCATTGTAGTGGGTTCCGGTATCAGCGGAGGCTGGGCTGCAAAAGAATTATGCGAAAAAGGTTTAAAAACCCTGGTTCTGGAAAGAGGCAGGAACGTGGAGCATATCAAGGATTATCCAACGGCCACCCTGGCACCCTGGCAATTCGACCACCGGGGGGCCATCACCGAAGACATGCGCCGGGAGCAGCATATCCAGGTTCGGGGTTTTTGCAATGAGACCAATAAACATTTTTTTGTAAACGACCTGGAACATCCGTATACCCAGGTAAAACCCTTCGACTGGATTCGGGGTTACCATGTGGGCGGAAGGAGCCTGATGTGGGGCCGGCAATGTTATCGCTGGAGCGACCTGGATTTTGAAGCCAATCAAAAAGACGGTCATGGGGTAGACTGGCCGATCCGGTATAAGGACCTCGCACCCTGGTATAGTTACGTTGAAAAATTTGTAGGCATCAGCGGTTCGAAAGAAGGATTGCCCCAGCTGCCCGACAGTGAATTTCTGCCACCCATGGAAATGAATTGCCTGGAGCAGCATATCTCAGCAAACATACACGATCATTTTCCAGACGGCCGCCGGATGATCATCGGCCGGGTAGCCAACCTGAGCAGGGGCCTGAATGGACGCGGTCCCTGTCAATACCGGAATATGTGCGACCGGGGCTGTCCGTTCACCGGGTATTTCAGCAGCAACGGGGTCACCCTGCCCGCTGCATATGCCACGGGTAACCTGACCTTAAGGCCATTTTCCATAGTGATAGATGTGATTTATGACAAGGATAGAAAAAGGGCGAAAGGTATCCGGATTATAGATGCCAATACCCTGCAGACGGAAGAATTTTATGCTAAAATCATTTTTCTGAATGCCTCGACGATCGGTACCACGGCGATCCTGTTGAATTCTGTTTCCGATGCACATCCCGACGGACTGGGTAATGGCAGCGGCGCCCTGGGCCGTAACCTGATGGATCACCATTATCATGTGGGAGCCAGTGCAACCTATGATGGTTTCCGGGATCGCTATTTTTATGGAAGAAGGGCCAATGGGATATACGTGCCCCGGTTCCGGAATATCAATGAGAAGACCCGGCAGAAAGATTATGTACGCGGTTTTGGTTACCAGGGTGGTGCCTACCGGGGAAGGGTAACCGAACTGGAAGGTATCGGGGAATCCCTGAAAGCCAACCTGACGGAAACGGGCGACTGGTCCATGTGGCTGGGCGGCTGGGGCGAGCACCTGCCGCATCCGGATAACCGCGTAAAACTGAGTAAGGATAAAAAGGATAAATGGGGGCTTCCGCTGATGGATTTTGATTGTATCTGGCGGGAAAATGAACTGGCTATGCGGACGGACATGATGAACAGTGCGGCTGAAATGCTGGAAAAATCCGGGTTGAAAAATATAAAGACGTTTAACGACCCCGAGGCCAATCCGGGACTTTGTATTCATGAAATGGGTACGGCCCGTATGGGACGTGATCCGAAAACTTCGGTACTGAATGCGTTTAATCAGATATGGGATGCTCCGAATGTATATGTCACGGACGGATCCTGTATGGCTTCCAGCGCCAACCAGAATCCGTCGTTAACCTATATGGCATTAACGGCCAGGGCCGTGGATCACGGGGTGCAGGAGTTGAAAAAAGGAAATATTTAAACGCTGATCTTTTTCCATTTCCCTTTTCTGAAGTAATACCAGGATGCCAGGGTGATCGCCGTCTCTGCCACGGGAATGGCAATAAAAGCACCGGTTGCCCTGAGGTTGAAACCAATGGACAATATATAAGCCAGTGGAATCTGGAATAACCAGAAGCAGAAAAAACTGATCCGGGTAGGCGTCCGCGTATCACCGGCCCCGTTTAATGCCTGGAGCATCACCATGCCGATACCATAAAAAATATTTGCGGATCCGATCCATCGAAGGGCCAGTGCACCGAAACGGATCACGTCTTCATCTTTGGTATAAAGCCGGATAATGGGGTCTGCCAGGAAAACAAACAGAAACATAACAGCCCCCATGAGTACAGCACTGTACTTTGCCGTGATATAAACACTTTGTTCGGCTCTCAGTGGATTTTTGGCACCCAGGTTTTGCCCGACCAGTGTGGCGGCTGCATTGCTCAGCCCCCAGGCCGGCAGTATAAAGAAAACAAAATTACGCAGGGCGATCTGGTATCCGGCTGTTGCGCTGGTTCCGCCTGTTTCAGCAACCAGCCGGGCCAGTACGATCCAGCTTCCGCTTCCAATGAGGAATTGAAGGGTGGCCGGCCAGCCAATACCTACAATGGTTTTAAGCAGATGAGGGTCGTAATGAAAATGGATGGACCGGAGCCGGATCGTCCCTTTCCCTTTAAATAAATGATAACACTGAAAGAGCACACCGCCGCTCCGTCCGATGACTGTGGCAATGGCAGCGCCCTGAAGTCCGTATAAATGAATGAATACAGGGCACAAAATAATATTCAGCATACTGGCCAGCCAGAGGCTTTTCATGGCCATGGCCGCATCACCAGCTCCCCGGAATATACCATTGATAAGAAACAATAACATGATCACCAGGCTGCTTCCGAACATGATGCGGGTGAACGGGGCACCCTCCCTGACTACTTGTGCATCGGCACCCATTCCGGATAAAATATTCCCCGCAAACAGAACACCCAGGATGCTCACAGGAATGGTTGCTATAATCGCAACGATCAGAGATTGGGCTCCGGCATGCGCTGCCCCTGCCGGATTTTTTTCGCCGATTCTTCTGGCAACAACTGCTGTGGCCGCTGTACCCAGTCCGATAGCGACCGAATAAACAAGGGATATGACGGATTCTGTTAAACCAACGGTGGCGATGGCATGTTGTCCCAGTTTACTCACAAAAAATATATCTACTACAGCAAACACGCTTTCCAGGCTTAATTCCAGGATCATGGGAATAGCGAGCAGGAAAATGGCTTTGGATAGATTTCCCTGGGTATAATCGCGTGGTTCGCCGTTGAGCGACATACGGATTACGGAAAATAATTTTTTATATGCTGGCTGGCCGGGCATGCGAACAGGGATAAATATCAGACAAACATATTTAAATTACAGTTGACTGCATTTTCCGGTTTTAAAAGAGTTCTTCAAAAATTTTTACAGTTAAATAACCGGATCCTATGATTTTTCATTTTTAAACAGGATAACTTAGGGTACTAAAAATGTATTTCGAAAATATGGATAAAAAATTATCAGGCCAGGTGGCCATCATTACAGGCGCCAGCAGTGGTATTGGGGCCGGTGTGGCGAAGTCCCTTTCAGCTGCCGGTGCCATCGTGGTTATTAATTATCCGGTGCCGCCTGTTAAAGATGCTGCAGAAGCCGTTCTGGCTGAAATAAAAGCTGCCGGTGGAACAGGTATCACGGCTATCTGCGATGTGAGCAGGGAAAATGAGGTTCAGAAAATGTTTGCCGATACCATTCAGCAGTTCGGTACCGTGGATATATTAATAAACAACGCCGGGCTTCAAAAAGACGCGCCCTTTGATGAGATGACACTGGAACAATGGAATTTTGTTCTCAGCGTGAACCTGACCGGCCAGTTCCTTTGTGCCCGGGAAGCCATCCGCGAATTTTTGAGAAGAGGAGTTGATCCCAAACGTTCCAGAGCTGCCGGTAAGATCGTGCATATGAGCAGTGTGCATGAAGTGATTCCCTGGGCCGGGCATGCAAATTATGCTGCTTCCAAGGGAGGCATCATGATGCTCATGAAAACGATTTCCCAGGAATTCGCCCATAAAAAAATCCGGATCAACAGTATTTCTCCCGGAGCTATTCAGACACCCATCAACTACCGGGACTGGCAAACTCCTGAAGCACTCGATAAATTGATGACTCTGATTCCTTATAAACGGATCGGGACTCCGGATGATATCGGCCGGGCGGCTGTGTGGTTATGCAGCGATGACAGTGATTATGTAAATGGGATCTCCCTGTTTGTGGATGGAGGTATGACCTTATATCCCGACTTTACGGAGAATGGATAATCGTTCGTTTTGAATTCATTTTCATGAATCCAGGGGGAACAGCGATTGGGTCTTCCGGAATGGGAAAAATGGAAATTACGTAGTTAAATTCTTAAAAGTTCAAAACAAAATGGACAACCCCGAATCAACCAAACCTGTTGCTATCAGGTCAAAGCAAATCATTCATATAGCACTTCAGTTACTGGCGCTGGCTTTTTTGATTGGATGGTGTTTTCAGATCCTTGACCCCTTCTTTACCCCGCTTATCTGGGGGGCCATCCTGGCAGTTTCTTTATATCCCCTGCACCAGAGATTAAAAAAAATCATGAAGGGCAACGGTGTTTTGGCTGCTGTACTGATGACCGCCTTTTTATTGGGTCTTTTTATTTTTATAGGAGGCTGGCTGGGTATCAGGACCGGCGCGGAAATCAAAAATGAGATCACCGCGTTGCAGGAGGGGACAATCAAAATCCCGCCGCCTCCCGAATCCGTGAAACATTGGCCCGTGGTAGGCCGCAAAGCGTATCAGATCTGGACACAGCTTACAAACGGGGTAGAAAATGTCATTCAAAAATATCCGGAGGAAGTTAAAGCAGCGGGCAGTTATCTGGTCAGGCTGCTGGCGACTGCCGGTAAGGGATTGGTGATGTTCATCATTTCCATTATAATCAGTGGCGTATTCCTGTCCTATTCGGAGCAGTCCGCCGATTTTGCCAGAAAGTTTTTCGACCGTATCATGGATCATGCCAAATTCGATGTTTCTGCGACAACGGCCGTCACCATCCGGAATGTGGTAAAGGGAATACTGGGGGTTGCTTTCATCCAGAGCCTGTGCGCAGGTATCGGTTTTTTTATTGCTGGAATCCCTTATGCAGGCATATGGACCCTTTTATGCCTCGTACTGGCCATTATCCAGATCGGAATTTTGCCGGTATCTCTTGGTGTGCTCATATATATATGGACCACCGGTAATACCACAACAGCCATCCTGCTGACCATCTGGATGATACCGGTTGGTTTCCTGGACAATATTCTGAAGCCGATCCTGATGGGCAAAGGAGCGCCCGTTCCCATGCTTATCATTTTCCTTGGTGCGCTCGGCGGGTTTATGTATTCCGGATTTGTCGGTTTATTTACCGGCGCAGTAATCCTCTCCCTGGGTTACCGCCTGTTTAATGCCTGGTTACATGATGTCGAATTATAATTATGCAGTATTGAAAAGGGTTATTCATAAAGTAAGGACATTCTGGATTGAAGGAAAAAGTTTTTCCTTCCTGCTTGCCGTATTGCTTATTTATATTTTTGTCATCATTCCGCTTATAGATGAAAGATGGCTTGGCAGCCTGCTGTTTGTCATTTTCTATTTTCTCCTGTTGACCGGCGGTGTACCCTTTCTGATAAAAAGCAGGAAAAGCGGACTTGTTTTTCTTTTAACCATTTTACCATTTTTGATTTTGTTTTCCGGGCTGATTTTTAAATCGGTCTGGATGACGGTATGTGCTGATTTGTCTATTGTTATTTTTTGTATCAGCCTGGGGGCCATCATTTTGATCCGGACGTTTTCAATAGGACATGTAACATCAAACCGGGTGCAGGGTGCGGTAGTTGCCTATCTGCTGGCAGGTTTTATTTTCGCTATGTTATACCATGTCATTTTTCTGGTATTCGGGCAGGAAACATTCCATGGCCTGGTCAACTTC
>DHWT01000123.1 GCA_002413325.1 Chitinophagaceae bacterium UBA5175
ATCTGCCTGCTGACTTTATTTTCCTGTTGATTCAGGGTTTTCTGTTCCTGTTTGGTGATATGACCATTGTTCTGGGAAGCCATCGCTCTTTCTTCCTGGCGGATCTGGTGATCTTCATGATGAATTTTGGCTGCTTCGGGCTTACTCATCTGGCCATCGGCCACTTTATCATGGGTCCGGGCATTTTGATTGGCCAGGCGGTGGTTCACCTGGGCCCGGCGGGGATGATGGCCGCTCGCCATGGATGCACTGATGGAACCGAGAAAAACCAGGGTAGCTAAGATTGTCTTTTTCATTTTTTCATTTTTAGTTTAATAGAATAAAGGGATCAGACCGAAAAATAGGAAAAGGGTTTAAAGCCTCTAAATAATCGGAGGAAGAATTTTATTGTCGAAACCGGAGAGGTTAACTATGCAATAACAAAACCCCGGAAAGTCGTATAACGATCCCAGGTAGAAAGATTATATAAAAATGAACTCATGACAATGATATAAATCCAGAAATCCACTGATGACGCTCATTGGCTATAATATTGATTATTATCACCTTTAGAAAGTGCAAGGGGAATATTTACAGGAGCATTGGAAATAGAACCTCAAAATATATTTTATGCGCAACTCATATATTAAAGACGACCAGATGGGTTACTGGATAATTTTAATGATAGTCTTCTTACTGAGTTGTATGAATTACTACAAACCTGTTACCCAAAATACAAGCAACCCAAAATCCACGAGTCAGGTAATTAACTCCGAAGCTCCCCGGAAATATTTTATCCTTCACCAGGGCACTTTTAATTATGCTTTTCAAAATATTAAAGTTAACGATACAGCCATGACAATGAGTGGAAATTTGTCATCGGTAGATAATACCCACCTGAAATATATAAATGACAAGGACTCGAAATTCAGATATAAAAAATTAAGCAGCGATCCAAGAGAGATAAATGTTTTAAATGAAGTTCATATCTATACAAAAAATAATACAGCCCTTGATACCTCTAAACTTTTTACGCTCCCCCTGGATCAGATTACAAAAATTCAGGTTATTGAGCACGATAAATCAAGATCAACAACCAGCTATGTATTGGGGGGTGTTGGTATAACCTTAGGGGCGATTGCCATAGCAGCTGTAATTGTGGCACTAACCAAAAGCTCCTGTCCTTTTGTTGGGGTATATGACGGTCAGCAATACATTGTTCAGGGCGAATTATTTGGCGGGGCCGTTAACTCTAAACTGGAAAGATTTGATTACATGCCGCTTAAGGCCAGCCCGGTAAATGGTGAAATTCAACTGCGCATTATGAACGAACTGAAAGAAAAACAATATACCAATTTTGCTGACCTCATAGTTATAGAACACGATAGCAATACACAGGCCTGTGTAGGAATGGACGGAAATATTTACCAGGTATCCAACCTGGTTTCACCCATTTCTGCTATGCTGAATAATAAAATGAACGTATTGGACAACATAAAACAGGCAGATTCCGTCAGTTGCCATTTCGATGATACCTTAAGCGCCTCTTCGACGAATGAAATAACCCTCACTTTTCTGCGTAGGGGAGAAATAAAAAAAGCTAAACTCATACTGAACCTGAAAAATTCATATTGGTTTGACTACCTGTATGGAGAATTTACCAGAAATTTTGGAGACCAGTATGACAAATTTCAGAAAAAGCTGATCAGGCAATCTACAGCACAAATGATCCGGTGGACCAATGAACAGAACATACCTCTCCGTATTTCATTGATTACACCAAAGGGCTTAAAAGAAATAGCAAAATTACCTACTATCGGCCCCCTGATGAACAGGCAGGTAGTAATTCCGGTTGAACTCAACGCCGGACCTGATGAAAAGATTCAGATTACACTCAGTAGCGGATTCATGTTTTGGGAACTGGATTATGCAGCTATTGATTTCACAGACGATAAACCGGTTACTGCTTCAAGAATCAAACCTTATTATGCAGTAGACCAGGATGGAAAGGATGTATTGAATCAACTTACAGATGATGATGGGAAATACCTCAGTCAACCAGAGACCGGCAATTATGCCATTTTAAAATACAAGCTCAGCAGACAGCCATCTCCCCGAAAATTGTATACGGTAACATTCGCTACCAGGGGATATTATGAACCAATTAGGCAATATACCGGTAAACCCAATACCGCCTTCCTTAAAAAATTCAGGGAACCTGGTACGATGTCAGACTTCAGTAAAAGCCGGTACCAGTTCATCATAAACACCCAATCCATCATTGCCCTGCAGGTAAAGTAATATCATGAATACAATCCTCCAAAATACCACTTCCGGCCTGACAAATGAGAAAAGTGTCGTTTTATCGTTGAATTCCCAGGCTTACCGGGCATCCCCTATAACAGTTCACGGGATTGAAAGAATATGGGTAAACCTGAAAGTAAGAATTACCATTTTGTATATTGCAATCAGATGCTACCGTTCCCCGGGAAAAGCACTTAAAGCTGCTAAAGGAATTCAGTCATTGGTTAAAGCCATTTATGGCAGTAATAAATTGAGAAGGGCTGTTAAAGTGGACGGAAAATATTATTTTGGCATCTATCAACCTTCATTCCCCTCCCCGCTTTTTGATCTTTTCATTCAAACTGAATTGAACAAAATTTTACCTCATGGAATGAAAGTCAACCGCTTCCAGACTATTCAGCTTGCTTTCACCAATAAATGCCCCCTACATTGCGAACATTGTTTTGAGTGGAATAATTTAAACCGGGAAGAACCTTTTACTCCGGATGAATTGAAAGTCTTAATCAGCAGAATGCAACAACCGGGTTGTACACTCATTCATTTTACCGGAGGGGAACCACTGGTCAGGATGCAAATACTGGAGGATCTGATCCGGCATGCCGTTAAAGCAAGCGAATGCTGGGTACTGACTTCGGGAATGAATCTTACCCCGGAAAATGCAAAAAGGTTAAAAACGGCCGGCGCTACCGGGGTGGTCATCAGCCTGGATCATTATGATGCCCATATCCATAACCATTTCCGGGGATCGGACCAGGCATTTGATTCAGCGATGAAAGCTGCCAAAAATGCCCGTCAGGTAAAACTGGTCACAGCATTTTCCATATGTATGACCCGGTCTTTTGTTACAGAAGAAAACCTTTTACAATATGCCCGGCTCGCTAAAGACTGTGGCGTCGCATTTGTTCAATTACTGGAACCAAAAGCAGTTGGCCATTATGAAGGGAAAGATGTGAGTCTGTCAAAAGAACAATGCAATTTTTTGGACGATTTTTTTATCAAAATAAACTTTGGTGAAGAATTCAAAAATTACCCGATGTTTAACTATCATGGTTACTACCAGAGAAAAAACGGTTGTATGTCGGCCGGAAACTGGTCTTTATATATCGACTCAGCCGGGCACATAGATGCCTGTCCTTTTTGTCATACAAAACAATATAGTGCCCGGGATATTATCAGTGGTAAAATGCAGGCTGAACAGCTTCAAATGACAGGCTGTCCTGCCTATGCGGACTTTCTACTGGCCCCACATAAAAAAGAAATTGAAACTGTTTCCTGGTAGCAGGCAAATGAAATTAAAATACCAGAGTGGCAATGGAATGCGGCAGGCTTTCCATTTTTACTGCCTTGCCGGAAACCCAGAGAATATAAGGTAATTTCTGATCGCTTTTATTCATAACGATCACCGCGATCTTTCCGTCGGGATTTTTAAATGCGGTTGTTTCCAGTAAATCTCGGTTGGAAGAACTGGTGATCCGTCGCGCACCCGGATGTACAAATTTTGAAAAATGCCCGATATAGTAGTAAGCATTGGTAAAAATTAACTCGCCTGTTTTCGTATTCCCGATCACCGGGGCAAAACAAAAATTACCCGCATGATTGGGTCCCCCTGTTTCATCCACCAGAATATTCCAGTCCGTCCATCCCACGGTTCCACAATTAAAGTCATTCACCATGGAATGGCCGTAGCGTTCTCCCAGGGACCAGTCATTCACCCGGGCGAGATCAAATTTTTCCACGCAACCCTCAGTAAAAATCAGTTTCTTATCCGGGAACGCTTCATTCACTTTTTTCTCGTTATCAAAGAGCATGGCACTGCCCGTCCAGGTTTCATACCAGTGATAGCCGATGCCCCAGATATATTTCGCTGCTTCCTTATCATTTAAAATGGTGCTGGCCGTTTGATACAGCATGTCCCGGTTATGGTCCCAGGCAATTAATTTTTTGTTGCCCATTCCCCGGCTTTTCAGCGTGGGCCCTAAATAGTTTTTAATATAATCGCGCTCATCTTCTGCGGAAAAATAACAGGACTCCCAGGTCTGATTGGCGAGCGGTTCATTCTGCAGTGTCAGTCCCCAGATCGGAATGCCCTCCTTTTCATAAGCCTGGATAAATCTGACAAAATAATTCGCCCAGGGCTGGCGGTAGGCCGGCAATAATTTCCCGGCATGCAACATGGATCCGTTATCCTTCATGAAAGCGGGCGGGCTCCAGGGACTCACGTACATCACCAGTTTTCCTCCGGCAGCCGAAAGGATTTGCTTTATCAGTGGAATCCGGTATTGCCGGTCATGGTCAATGCTGAAGGTCTTTAATGCCGAGTCCCCCTCGGCTATGTAAGTGTAACTGCCGCTTGAAAAATCACAACTGTGAATCGTGGTCCTTCCCAGGGTATATCCGATCCCATTCACCTGATCATAATAGGCCGTCAGAAATTGTTGCCGGATATTTTTGGGAAGTTTGGCAAATGTTTCGGCAGAGGCATCCGTAATGGCGCCTCCGATACCCAGGACCGTTTGAAAAGTGTGGGTTGGATCTACAAATACACAGACCTGCGTTTCTTTCGGCTGACCGAAATCTGAAAAGGCCAGGTTGCCGGTTTTAGTTATACGGTATTCTGTGTTTTGTGCCGTCGTATAGACCGTCACGGAATTTTGAGCATATCCCGCTTTACCCCAAAGGATGATAATGAATAAAAAAACAACAGAGATCTGTTTCATGTTGGCGCGCTTTTATCGTTAAATCCTGCATAAATATACTGAACCGGGAAAATTTCAAAAGATTTAATAATTATTTGAATTTTATATAAAAACGGCCCCCTAATAAAAAAATACACGACGATGAAAATCGAACATCTCGCCATTTGGGTTGACGACCTGGAAAGAATGAAAGCCTTTTATGTCAACTATTTTGGCATGACATCCGGGGAGAAATACACCAACCCTGTCAAACAGTATTCTTCCTTTTTTTTACAGTTCGGGGATAGTGCTACGCGTATCGAAATCATGCAGCGACCGGATATACATCCTTATAGCGGCCAGAGAGGATTTCAAAAGGGACTGGCACATTTTGCGATTTCTGTAGGAGAAAAAAAGAAAGTAGATGATGTGACGGAACTGCTGCGAAAGGATGGGTACACCCTGTTCAGTGAAGCCAGGACGACAGGCGACGGGTATTATGAGAGTGTTGTTCTTGACCCCGAAGGAAATTACCTGGAAATAACAGTCTGAAGAAAATGTGGACTGTACTGGGTTCGAACCAGTGACCTCTGCTCTGTCAAAGCAGCGCTCTGAACCAACTGAGCTAACAGTCCGGTGAAGAACAAAAATACAGTTTCGGGGGGAAGAAATTCAAACCGTTTATAAAATCAGGGGTGTATCCGTGGAAAATTACCTGCCGGCTTCCGCGGAAAAAATTACGGAAGCTGGTTCGCCAGCCGGCGTAGCTGGATCTCGGCAGCCTTCGCAGCAAAACCCACATTGATCATCTGGTATCCCGCAGATTCAAAACTTTGCTGGGCCAGGGTTACATCCACGATGGTGGCCACTTTCAGCTTAAACCGCATCAGGACCAGGTTCAGGAGCTTTTCGGAGAGCTCATAATTCTGCCGGGCCGTCTCCAGCTGCTGCAGGTTATTCAGGTAAGCCTGCCAGTTTTTTACCGCAGCAGACTGCACATTCTGCAGCAGGGTGTCTTTCAGCAGCCTGGCCGAGTTCACATTGATCCCCGCAATCTCCTGCTGTCTTTTATAAATGCCGCCGTTGAATATCGGAATGGTAAGTCCCAGTCCTACAAAAGGGCCATAGGTCTGATTCAATATATTATATCCCTGGGGATTGGTGGTGCGGTTCAAATTATATCCCAGGTTCACCGATGCCGACGGATACCGTGCCGAGCCTACCTCCTTTTCGAAGTACTGATTGATCCGGATCTGTTCGTAAGCCGCCTGGATATCCGGATTCCGAAGGGCCGCCGTCAGTATGGAGTCCAGTTTAATCGTCCGGTCCACGATAATGGTATCCCGGATCTCGATGGCTGAATCCGGCCGGAGTATTAACAGTGTCAGCAGATCCGTTTTGTCCTGGTCGATAACAAGCTGCTGTGCGATCAGGCCCTGAACCTGGGTGTTCAGGTCTACCTGGCTCTGGAACAGATCCGCATCATTGGCAACCCCCACCGACTGCTGCTGCTTCACTATTTCAAGTCTTTGCTTCGATGCCCGTATGGAAGCTTCCAGCGTTTTCGCATATCCCTGTTGCCGCACGATATCATAGTATTTCAGCATCACATTGAAGATCACGGTCTGCGCGCGGGAACTGTATAATAATTTCGTTTGCGATTCAACAACATCCAGCCGGAGCTTTTCATTATGAACCCGGCTCCCGGCATAGACCGGCACGTTTGCGGCCAGGCCGGCATTGATATTATTCGAATTGGCATTGTTGCTGTTCTTGTTATTCAGGGGATTTGAAAATCGCTGCTCCAGGCTTGTCATGGCCTGGGTCACGGACGAATTCACCAATACCTGGGGCAGGCCGCCAGCCATGCCAAAGCTGTTACTGAGCCTGGCTATGTCCATATTATTTTTAGAGATCATCAGGCCCGGGTTGTTCCTCAGGGCAATCAGGATGGCGCTGTCCAGGCTCAGCTGCTGGGAAACCACTTCCTGGGTTATCAGGATGAAAAATAAAAAAATAAATATCCGGATCATGCTCATATTAACTTTTATTCGCCCAGCGCATTCACTTCTTTCACTTTCGATTTATGTTTACCGGAAATAAATGTATATACAGCCGGAATCACAAACAAAGTCAGGATCAGGGAGAAAAGAATCCCGCCGACCACCACGATGCCCAGAGGAATCCGGCTTGTGGACGCCGCACCCAGGCTCAGGGCAATCGGCAGAGCGCCTAAAGAAGTAGCGAGGCTGGTCATTAAAATCGGTCGCAGTCGCTGGGATGATGCTTCCACCACGGCCTGCATTTTTTCATGCCCCTGCTCTCTTTTCTGATTGGTGAACTCGACGATCAGGATCCCGTTCTTGGTTACCAGGCCAATCAGCATGATCATGCCGATCTCGGAAAATATATTCAGCGTCTGGCCGAACAGCCAGAGACTCAGCAGGGCGCCGGCCAGGGCCAGCGGCACCGTCAGCATGATGGCCAGCGGATCGATAAAACTTTCAAACTGAGCCGCCAGCACGAGATAAATTAAAATCAGGGCGAGGCCGAAGGCAAATAATATATTGGAAGAACTTTCAGCATAGTCCCGGGCTGTACCCGTCAGCGCGGTCTGGAATGTGGGATCCAGTACCCTGGCCGCGATGGTCTGCATGGCGTTGATCCCGTCTCCCACCGTATGCCCTTCGGATAGCGATGCAGACACGGTTGCCGATTTATACCGGTTGAAATGATAGAGGGTTGAAGGATTGCTGTTTTGTTCCATCTTCAACACAGCACTCAGCGGAATCTGGTCTCCTTTTGCATTTCGCACATATAGTTTGGAAACATCCATGGGTTTGTTCCGGTCGGTTCTGTCCACCTGCGCAATGACCGGGTACTGGTATCCGTTCTGAATAAAATAAGCCAGGCGCCCGCCACTGAATGCCGATTGCATGGCGCTGATCACATCGTAGGTGGACAGGCCGAGGTCTTTGATCTTGATCCGGTCCAGGCTGATATCCAGTTCCGGTTTATTGAACTTGAGGTTCACATCCACATTGGAAAACGTTTTATCCTTCCGCACTTCTGACAGGAATTTGGGAATAAACTCTTTTAATTTTTGCAGGTCCTGGTTTTGCAAAACAAATTGCACCGGCAGTCCGATCCGGGCACCGGATCCCACGGCGATGGTCTGCTCCTGGATGATAAAGATCCGGGCGTCGTTAAAGCGGTTTAATTTCTGCTGCAGGTCGTTGGCAATCTGGAACTGGGTCCTGGTCCGTTCGTTAGGAAGCGTGAACCCGATACGGGGCATCGAAGTATTATTCGAAGGACCGGCCGGCGTGCGTACGAAAACAAAACTCCGCTCCGGAACCGAATCATATAAATAGCTGGCAATACTGTCTGAAATATTCGACATGTAGCTGAAGCTCGTTCCTTCCGGTGCTGTGGCTGTAAAGCGCAGGGTGCTCCGGTCTTCCAGCGGCGCGAGTTCGCTTTTCAATGCATTGAGTAATAACACAACCATCGTAACACAGGCCGCAATGATCACCCAGGCAAACCAGCGAATCTTTAAAAATGAAAGCAGCAAACGCCGGTACCCGTTTTCCATGCCCTTGAAAAAAGGTTCCGTCCTTTCATAGAACCTCCCGTGCGAAGCGTCTTTTTTTGTCAGGACCACATTGAGAACCGGCGTGATGGTGAGAGAAACAAAAGCCGATATCAATACCGCCGATGCGAGCACAACACCGAATTCCCGGAACAGTCTTCCTACAAAACCCTGGAGGAATACAACGGGCATGAATACGACCGCAAGTGTCAATGAGGTTGAAATGACAGCGAAAAATATTTCCTTGCTTCCTTCCACGGCCGCTTTACGGAGCGGAAATCCTTCTTCCAGTTTCCTGAAAATATTTTCCGTCACCACGATACCATCATCCACCACAAGCCCCGTGGCCAGCACGATCGCAAGCAGGGTCAGGATATTAATGGTAAAACCCGCCATATACATGATGAAGAAGGTTGCGATCAGAGAGATCGGGATATCAATCAGCGGGCGGATCGCAATCAGCCAGTTGCGGAAAAAGAAAAAGATCACCAGCACAACCAGTGAAAAAGCGATGATCAGGGTATCTTTTACTTCGTTGAGCGACTGGCGGATGGTGGTCGTATTGTCAATCAGCACACTGAATTCCAGGTCCGCTTTATTGGACGCCTCAATCGCTGCCAGCTTTTTATTGAAATCATTGGCTATGGCAATATTATTGGCACCGGGCTGGGGAATCACCGCAAGGCCCACGGCATTCACCCCATTGTATTTCCAGTTTTGTTCCGGGAACTGCGGACCGAGTTCAATACGTGCGATATCCCCGAAGCGAACGATCCCGAGGCTGTCCTGACGCACAATGACGTTCCTGAAATCCGCTTCACTGGTAAGGCGGCCCTGGGTCTGGATGGTGAGCTCGGTGTTATTACCATAAATTTTCCCCGGGGGAATTTCCACATTTTCCGCATTCAGGGCGGCCGAAATATCATTGAATGCAATTCCGTAGGCATTCATTTTATCCGGATCCAGCCAGATGCGCATGGCAAAACCTTTATCGCCAAACACATTCACGGAACTGACCCCGTCGATGGTCTGCAGTTGCTGCTGCAGCACATTATCAGCATAATCGCTGAGTTGCATCAGGCTTTTCGTGCGACTCTGCACCACCAGCAATAAAATGAAATCGCTGTTGGCGTCTGCTTTGGAAACTACCGGTGGGGCATCTATATCCAGCGGAAGGTTCCTCGCAGCCTGTCCCACTTTATCCCGCACGTCACTGGCGGCACCTTCCAGGTCATAGCCCAGGTTAAATTCCACCGTGATCGAACTGTTACCCAGAGAGCTGGTGGAAGAAATCGTGCGGATACCGGGAATCCCGTTGATTTGTTTCTCGAGTGGTTCGGTGATCTGGCTTTCAATAATATCCGGGTTGGCTCCCGTATAGGACGTGTTGACGGTAATGATGGGTGGATCGATGGCCGGATAATCCCTGACGGCAAGGAAATTAAATCCCACTATGCCGAAGAGGATCAGCATGAGATTCATGACCGTCGCCAGCACCGGCCGCTTCAGGGATAATTCCGAAATATTCATGCGCGCATCATTCTATTTTGCAGCCTGGTTATTATTCATTGCTGCGAATTCTTCCAGGGTTCTGACATTCCTTACCTGGAGCGGGGCATTCGGCCGCGCAAATAAAACTCCTGTTACCACCACGGTATCGCCCACCTTAATTCCTGATGTTATTTCAACATTATTGGATAAGCGAATTCCTGCAGCCACATTCACATAACTGGCTTTCCCGTCTTTTACGAGAACCAGCTGGTTATTTTTATCATCGGGTATCAGGGCATTGGTCGGGATCAGGATGGCTTTCTTGTCCATACCGGCATTCACCGACACTTTCGCAAAACTTCCGGGATTGGCATCGCTGTTTTCGAGCAGGGCCCGCACCGTCATATTGCGGGTGGCCAGGTTTACCTGGGGTTCCATGGCGATAATCCGCGCCTGACGTTTTTTACCCGATTGATCCATTTCCACATCCACCGTTGCACCCACTTTTAAAACCGAACTATAATCTTCCGGTATCGTAAAATCAATTTTGACCTTGTCGCGCTGCAGCAGGGTGGCGATCAGGGTTGTGGGAGAAACATAAGCGCCCACACTTACCTGCCGTAAGCCGATATATCCGTCGAAGGGCGCCTTCAGGTATGTCTTATCCAGTAAGGCCTGGTTATATTCGATATCCGCTTTGAAACCATTTACAATATTTAAAGCGGCATCGTAATCACTCTGGTTGATCCCGTTCACGGCAAGCAGCTGCCTGTCGCGCTCTTCCGTTTTCATCGCCAGATCCAGGGCCACTTTGCTTTTTTCAAGCTGTGCCTGCAGGTCTGCGTTATTGACTGTTGCGATCAGGGTTCCTTTTTTGATCAGTTTCCCTTCCGGAACAAACAAATACGTTAACCGGCCGCTGGCTTCCGGATGCAATTCCACGTATTCATTGGCAACAACGCTGCCATTCACTTCCAGGGTATTGGAAATGGGTTTTGCGGTAGCTACCAGTACGTCTACGATGGTGGGGGGCGATGCTGCCGGTTTGGAAGGATCTGTTTTATGTGAGCAAGCCGATAAGAAACCCCATAATATAACCACACTGAAAATTCTTATCTTCTGTTTACTCATCCAGCTTCCGGGTTTGAAAAATTAAAAAGCAGACTCCAAATATAAACAGAAAGAATTTTTAGGCAGATTATCGGAGGTTTTATTATTTAAACGGGTTAAATCCATGTTCATTGAACATTTTTCATCTTTCGCCGATTTAATTCCCTGCTGATCAGCGTAAGCTCGCGGCCTGTCTGCCCGCTGAGGGAACTGTTTTCTTCGGCCCGGCGCATGAGATAAGGGACCACGTCTTCGATGGGGCCGAAGGGCAGGTATTTGCTTACAGAACATCCGGCCTTCGCGAGGTTGAACGTAATATGGTCACTCATGCCATAGAGCTGGGAGAAATGAATATGCGGATGGTCGTAAGCAAGGCCTTTCTGTTTCAGTAATTCCGCTGCGTGCAGGTTGCTGTAATCATTGTGGGAGGCGACGATGCAGGCAATATGTTCTATATGATCAATGCAGAATGCCACGGAGTCATTATAATCCCGGTCAGTCGATTCCTTATCCGGCTGTATGGGAGAGGGATAATTTTTTTCCACAGCCCGGGCCCGTTCCTTCTCCATATACGCTCCGCGTACCAGTTTCACACCCAGCACGAAATCCTTGAGCCGGGCTGCTTCCAGCATATCTTTCAGAAAAGCCAGCCGGTCGTGCCTGTAGAGTTGGGCGGTATTATAAACAATCACTTTCCCTTTGTTGAATTCCGCCATCATCTGAATACTCAGCACATCCACCGGATCCTGGATCCAGGTTTCTTCGGCGTCTATGAGAACGGCGATATTTTTTTTGGCTGCCTGTTCACATATTTTGTGCATGCGGCTGCGGATCCGTTCCCATTCCGCCACTTCTTCTTCCGTAAAAGCCGCCAGCGCGGCGGCATAACGTTTCATTAGGGAGCCGGAAGCCTGGTCGAGGGAACGATCCAGTTTCTCCAGCAGTTCAAAGCGGGCGCAGCCGGTCATCTTTATACTGATAAAAGGAATATTGGGCTGCGAAGCCGCATAGTTGATGACCCGTATAAATTCTTCACAGGCCTGGTCAAATCCGGCTTCCCCGTTATTACCCCCCTCCACGCCATAATCCAGAATGGCCTGCACATGATAGGCTGCGAGCCGGCGGGCGACAGGCGCTGTTTGTTCCAGGTTTTCACCGCCTACGAACTGGGAAAATATCGTTTTGCGGATCAGTCCCCGGATCGGCAGTTTCCAGCGGATGGCCCAGGGCGTGAGCCGGATTCCCCATTTCACGAGGAACGGTTTGTCCATACTTTGAAACAGAAACCTGGCTTTTTTGAGCTCTGCATCTGATTTATAGGCAAAAGCAATTTCAGTATTTTCGAAAGAAAAGTCATTATATATCATAAAAATCCGGCTTGCACAAATGTAACAGAAAAGCCCGTTGGCTGTATCAGGTGATACCCCCATACACAATTATTGCTTATTTTCGGTTGCCCATGAGGATCCTAAAAACCCGCATTTACAAACTGTCCATCCCCATGCACCCGTTCCGGATCGCGACGGGCACGATGTACCATGCACAGAATCTGTTCATACGTGTGGAGACTGCCGGCGGACTGACCGGCGTTGGTGAATGTTCTGCCTTTCCAATGATCGTGGGCGAAACCCAGGCCACCTGTTATGAAATGGCGAAGGACTTTGCAAGGCTCTGGAAAGACCAGGACGCATCGGATATTCATGGCCGACTGAAAGAACTGGATGATTTTACGGCCTTCAATGCAACCGTAAAAAGCGCGTTCGATATGGCGCTGTACGACCTGGCCGCAAAGAAAGCCGGCTTGCCCTTGTATAAATTCCTGGGAGGAAATAAAAAGCCACTGGAAACGGACCTTACCATCGGAATCGGGGATCCGGAGACCATGGCAGCCACCGCCCTGGAATTTAAAAACAAAGGCGTCCGCATCATCAAGATCAAACTGGGAAAGGATGGCACTACGGATTTGCTCCGGGTGCAGAAAATCCGCGAGGCGGTGGGTGATTCCATTCAATTGCGGATTGATGCCAACCAGGGCTGGGATTTTGAAACCGCAAAAGAGGTCCTGGTGAAAATGGGTAAATACAGGATTGCATTTTGCGAACAGCCCATGCGGAACTGGAATGATCCCCTCCTGCCTTCGCTGCGGAAAATTTCCCCCGTCAAAATCATGGCGGATGAAAGTGTATTCAATCACCACGACGCACGGCGGCTGATCCTGGCAGGCGCCTGTGATTATATTAATATCAAATTCGCAAAATCCGGCGGCATCACGGAAGCCCTGAGGATAAACCAGGTTTGTGAAAAAAACGGAATCGCATGTATGATGGGCGGCATGCTGGAAAGCCGGCTGGCCCTGACGGCCTTTGCGCATTTTGCCCTTTCGCAAAATAATAT
The DNA here is from genome assembly GCA_002413325.1 of Chitinophagaceae bacterium UBA5175. Lineage (GTDB taxonomy): Bacteria > Bacteroidota > Bacteroidia > Chitinophagales > Chitinophagaceae > Puia. The sequence goes on from DHWT01000123.1 coordinate 13,546, forward strand.
CCGGTTTTATGATATGGACACCTGCCTGCTCGGCCACCAGGTTGACCCGGTGACGGGTGGTGTTCAGTTCAAAGGCTATTTCCTGGAACTGCCCGACACGCCCGGGATCGGAGCGGATATGGACGAAAACTTTTTAAAAACCTGTGAGCAGACCTGTATATAAAAAAGAAAACTGAAAAAAGAAAAATTGGAAACCATTTCATCATGTTGAACAAATAATAAACGCATGGCAAAATCACCTATGGATTCGCAGATCACAATGACGGAGCTCGTTCTTCCCAATGATACCAATGTATTCGGCAATCTGATGGGCGGCCGGCTCATGTACTGGATGGATATTGCCGCGGCCATCTGCGCCACCAAACATTGCAATGCCCAGGTCGTAACGGCCTCGGTGGATAATATTTCCTTTGAAAGTGCGATCGAGTTGGGAAATGTAGTACATATCGAAGCCAAACTGAGCCGGGCTTTCTCCACGTCCATGGAAGTCCACCTGAAAGTGTGGGGGGAAAGTTTCAAAAACCAGGAGCGCTATAAAAGCAATGAAGCCTATTATACTTTCGTTGCCCTGGACGCTAACCGAAAACCGACGCGCGTTCCGGAACTGGTGCCGGGTACCGATGAAGAAAAGCGTTTGTTCGAAGGCGCCCTGCGCCGTCGCCAGCTCCGGCTGATCCTCGGCGGTAAGATGCGGCCCGAGGATGCAGATGAATTAAAAGCATTGTTTATCCAGGTGAGGCCGGGGCTGTGATGGGTTGACGGTTGACGGTTGACGGTTTGGCGTTAGGCGTTAGGCGTTTGGCGTTTGGCGTTAGGCGTTAGAATTGCAAAGTATGAAGCTGTTTTAATAAATAAAAAAACCCGCTCAACTGATGAGCGGGTTTTGAATATTCATAAACGTCTGCTTATTTCGCGGCTTCGTCGTTGCCTTTTTCTTCCTGCTGCAGCTTTTCCTTGATTTCAGCAAGGGCGCCGAGATCACCGAGTGTTGGTTTTTCAACCTTGTTCTGGATCGTCTTCACGGCTTTGCG
>DHWT01000251.1 GCA_002413325.1 Chitinophagaceae bacterium UBA5175
AAGGTGAATATCCGGGTGGAATGCCTGCCGGGTCCTACCGCTTTTGTGCCTGCGCTGGTGAACAGCGGACTTCCTATGAACCGTTTTTCCTTTGAAGGATTTCTGCCCGTGAAAAAAGGCAGGCAGACGATTTTAAAAAAGCTGGCCGCTGAAGAGCGGACAATGGTTTTTTACGAATCTCCTTTGCGCCTGGTGAAAACACTGGAAGAATTTATCGTTTATTTCGGTTCAGTCAGGAAATGCTCCGTGAGCCGTGAACTCAGTAAATTGTATGAAGAAAATATCCGCGGAACTTTGGAAGAAGTACTTGCACATTTCAGGGAAAAAGGCGTGAAGGGGGAAATCGTGATCGTGCTGGAAGGAACGGGGCAGGTTCAACAATAATTATTGCCGGGCTTTTGAGGATGGAATGGAATTTTAAACCCGGATGGCACAGATACAACCGTAATGAGATGACGCCTAGGATCTGTAATGAATTTTTTTATTGAATTATTTAATAATAAGGAATCTTATGTATCTGAATTATTTTAAAAAATCCGTTCGTAGTGTGATTTTTTTGCTTGCCCTTCAAACGTTTGCCTGCAGTGGATTCGCCCAGCCCGGCCGCTGGCAGCAGCATGTGAAATACGCGATGGATATCAATATGGACGTAACCAGCAACCGTTTTACCGGCAAACAAATGCTGGACTATACGAATCATTCGCCCGACACCCTGGTAAAAGTATTTTACCATCTTTTCTGGAATGCATTTCAGCCCAACAGTATGATGGACAACCGGAGTCGTGCACTCGGGAAAATCATGATTAACGATCAGCCGGATTGGGATGAACGGGTGCAGGACCGCATCGAGCATCTGAAACCGGATGAGATCGGGTATCAGAAAATCAAATCCTTGAAAATGAACGGGGTAGCCCAGCCCTTTCAAATGGAGGAGACCATCCTCGAAGTAAACCTCACCAAACCGATTCTTCCCAATACAACCGTCCATTTCGAAATGGAATTCGAAGCCCAGGTTCCGTTGCAAATCCGACGCAGCGGCCGTGATAACCCGGATACCAAAGTGCGCTACTCCATGAGCCAGTGGTATCCCAAGATCTGCGAATACGATTATGAAGGCTGGCATGCCACACCCTATGTGGGCCGCGAGTTCTACGGAGTCTGGGGGGATTTTGACGTGAACATCCACATCGATAAATCCTATATACTGGGCGGGACCGGTTATTTACAGAACCCGCAGCAGATCGGATATGGATATGAAACTCCGGGAACAAAAGTGATCAGGCCTGCAGGAGAAAAACTGGTATGGCATTTTTATGCACCGAATGTGCACGACTTTGTCTGGGCCGCAGATCCGGAATTTAAACACGTCACAAAAAAAATCCGGAACGACCTCACCCTGCACCTGCTGTATAAAACAACCAATGAAAAGGAAAGTAAATGGCTGAATATCCTGGACATGGCAGAAAAAGCGCTTCCTTATATCGAACAGACTTACGGGCCTTACCCCTACAGGCAATATTCATTTATCCATGGGGGTGACGGAGGAATGGAGTACCCCATGGCAACCTTACTCAAAGACGCCGGCGGCTGGATGCATGAATGGATGCATAGCTGGTACCAGGGAATGATGGGAACCAATGAACTCAGGTATCCATGGATGGATGAGGGTTTTACACAATATGCCGCAGCCCGCAACTGGGGTTACCTGAATAAGGATACATCGGCGGAACAGACCTACAAACGAGAATACAACGGTTATTACTTTCTCGCCAAAAGCAGTTACCAGGAACCTATGACTACCTACGCCGATTATTTCAGTACCAATATGGGGTATTCCTTATCTAGTTATTATAAGGGAAGCGTTTTCATGGTTCAGCTCGGATATATTGTAGGAGATTCCGTACTCAATAAGATTTTACTCGAATATTACCGCCAATGGCGTTTCAAACACCCGAATGCCGATGATTTTTTCCGCATAGCTGAAAAAGTGAGTAACATGCAACTCGACTGGTACAATGATTTCTGGGTTAAAAGCATTAAAAAAGTGGATTATGGTATTGACAGCCTATGGGAAGTGAATGGGAAAACAAAGATCAGGCTCCGGATGCTTGGCCAGGTACCCATGCCCATCGACGTCCTGCTTCAATTCAGTGATGGCAGCAAAGAACAGGCTTATATACCGCTTTACTCCATGTTTGGGAGTAAGCCGGATGAAGATAAAAAAATTCCCCGTTTCATTTATGATCCCTGGAAATGGACGAATTCGTCATATGTATTTGAAGTAAACCACAAGCTCACGGATCTCAGGCTCATTGAAATAGACGCTTCCCACCGGATGGCGGATGTGAACCGGAATAACAACAAAATCGAGTTGAAATGGTAATCGGGATTCATGATCTCCTGAAAAATTTGTTGATGGCTTCTACCCGGTTTCCAACCTGCAGCTTTTCATAAATATGGTATACATGTTTGCGGACGGTTTCAGAACTGATAAAAAGACTGGCTGCAATTTCTTTATAAAGCAGACCCTGGGCCAGTTGATGCAGTATTTCATTTTCGCGGTTTGATAAACCGGGCAATGACTTTCCTTTTTTGGCATGCAGGGGATTCCAGCCCTGGCCGCCACCATCGTTTACCTGGAAAACACTGACCACTTTCCGGGCGATCAGTCCGCTCATAGGGGCACCCCCGTCAAGCATCTCCCCGATGGCGCGCAGTAATTCGGAGGGAGATGTTCTTTTCAGCATATAACCACTGGCACCTGCACAAAGTGCCTCGAATATCTTCTCATCATCGTCATATACGGTGCAGATCATAAATAATATTTCGGGATAATCCGGTTTCAGTTTCCGGATACATTCAATACCCGACTCCCCATTGCCCAGGTGGATATCCATCAGCACCACATCCGGCTTCATCAGGGGGATCAGCACGTACGCTTCCTGCCCGTCCTCATAACTGCCGGAGAGTTCGAATCCCTCCGCGCCATTAATTATTTTTACAAGGGCTGCACGCACTTCCGCGTTGTCGTCTACGATGGTGACTTTTATCATATTGGTTGATGGTTGACGGTTGACGGTTGACGGTTGACAGATAATGGCCGAAGGTTTGGTTAACACGGCCAACAGCCAACGACCAACGGTGAAAGTATTGAAGACCGCGTTGCAGGAAAAGGTAAAATCACCCTTTCATTCAGTGAAAGAATAAAACAAAAAACGGTTGGATAATTAAACAAACCGCTGGTATGGAACCTGCAGGATATATTTTTCCCTGAAATATGCTTCGGGAAAAATATCAAAGATCTCGTGCACTTTGGGCCTGGTGCCGCTGTCAGAAATTTCGGCCGCCAGGTCGCCACCCTTCAAACAAATCAG
>DHWT01000182.1 GCA_002413325.1 Chitinophagaceae bacterium UBA5175
TGCGAAACCGAATGCTGAAGAGGGCCTCAGAAATCTGGGGATTCCCGGAATCCGAAATGGACGATTTTGATCCGCTGGTGAATTTATTGCTGGAAGCCTGTTCTGTTGAATTTGAAAAGATTGCCGGTGAAATCGGTAAAACGCAGAACCGGATGCTGGAACGTCTGGCCCGGTTATTATATCCCGGCATGATCGATGTAAATCCGGCATATGGTATCATCCAGGCAAGGTCATCAGAACCAATTACTGTATTAAACCAGGATGAACAGTTTATTTATAAACCTTCAGGCAACGACCGGAAAAGGGATCAACTTAAAACAGAACTATTTTTCTCCCCGGTAAATCAGACAAAAATTTTTGACGGTAATATATCATACCTCGCCACAGCGCGTGAGTTATTCAGCATAACGGATGGAATTCAGAAAATGCATATATCGTCTTCCTCAGGAAAACCGGTTAACCTGCAGCATGTAGTCTGGATCGGACTGGATCTGAATGAGGAAATATATTCCGCGAATGAAATTTCCTTCTTTTTCAACTGGGCGAACCAGCCCGAAAGTAATAACTGGTATCCTCATCTCCAATATACGGAGTGGCTATTGGAATCCCATGTAGTTTCCAAACAGGCAGGCCTGCAAATGGCTGACCCCGACGCTGAGCCCGTCAATTATCTCGAGGGAGCATTTGATCCGATGCAAAATATTGAATCACATGTGAACGAGCTATTCGACCGGCATTTTATCCGCTTATCCGTTAAGGAAAGTTTTGACGACCTTAAAATCAAACGCCGGCTTTATCCCAGGGCTTTTGAACAGATTTTTGACAAAAAAGATCTGCAGGAACTAAAAGAACCTTTGCTCTGGATAGAAGTCCGTTTCCCATCGGTGTTTACAGCGGAAGCACTGGATACTCTTTTTATCAGCATGAATGCTTTTCCGGTAATTAACCGAAAACTCAATAAACTGGCATACAAACTGGTTCAGAATTTAAATATTGTCCCACTGGAAATGGAGGGCAGTTTTTTATCAGTCAGAGAAATAACCAACAGTCATGGGCAATCCATTAAATTAGTACCGTTCGCCAATCCTGCAGGGCTTATGTCCGAAACCTATACCCTGCGTTTTGGAATCAATCGCTTTGATGAACGCAATTCTTATGAAACGCTCGTTAATCTCACTGAACTGATCCGGGAAGAAAGTTCGTTTTTTTCATCAATGGGTGAAGACTTCCTGATACATCACATCCGCGAATTAAATCAGGTGCTGGCGCGAATTGAAGACAAAGTGAAAATGATGAATAAAAACCAGTCCCCATTCCCTTACTTGGCAGTCAAAACCAGGCAGCTGAATGGCAATATCATGGTTGAATTCTGGAGCTGCAACGGGGAACTCGCAAACAGAATACCGCTCGGATCGAAACTGGTTTCCTATAAAAGCAGCAACGTAAAAACAAATGAAATTTTTTTTATTACCTCCACTTATGGCGGGAGGGATAAATTTAATGATGCGGAAAAGATTGACCAGTACAAAAAATCACTGTTGTCCCATAACCGCGTAGTGACCCTGGAAGACCTTAAACTGTTTATACGCACCGATTTGGGCAATACGGCCCGCTCCATCGGTTATAAGAAAATATATGTTTTGGGCGACCGGCCCATGGAAGGTTTTATTCGTTGCATGCAAATTGAAATCACACCGGAACCGGGAAGCCTGGAAACGGCAGAATGGGATGAACGATTACGGGGTCTTACACTAAAACTGGAAAAACAGTCGGTTAATAATATTCCATACCGGTTAAATCTGGCAGTCTCATGATCCCACAAGAAACATTCAACCACTTTTTTAAGGCCCTTCAATCAGATATTCGCCTTGAAGTGATCCTGGCAGATCTGCTAACGGAAAATCTGAATATGGACGATGTGATCATTGAAAGCGACAGCCTGTTCAAAAGAAACTATCATTACGATATAGAAAGTGCCGGAGAAACAGAACAGGGCACCGGTAAGAAGAAAAAACTTCGCTTTGTTGTTAACAGGGAAGGAATTTATGACCAACTTCCCGAAGATCTGTTTCACCAGGTTCCGGATACAAAATATGTAGCAGACAAGTACGAAGCCATACAGGAAATAAAAGAACAGCAGGAACTTGAGAGAAACAGCCGCCTGTTTTTCCAGCCGATTGAACAGGAGTTTTACAACCAGCGTATAAAGCTGGAGTTAGAAGAACGGAAATTCCTTTTTGAAACCAATCATGTTTTACCCGGAGATATTTTTGATTATCTCTGGGAACTGCCGGAATTCCTGGATGAACTGCAGAAAAGCAAACTGGGTTTACTGATGCCGGTTATTAATAAATTAATTGGGAAAAAAGAACTCCTGCCATTTATTTTTGAAAGTATTACGGGAGATCCGGTCGAGATCCGGGAAACCGTTCCCGGAAAATTTAACATCGTTGAAATGCCCGTATTGGGTAATATGCAATTGAGCCTGGACAGTACATTAGGAGGTATCGTAACAGGTTTGCAATCTGCTTATATAATAATCATTTTTGCATCCGATACCGGAAAACTACCCGATTATATGCCAGGCGGCAAAAAAATCATTATTCACGAATTCCTTTGTGGCTTATTTATGCCTTTGGATTCAGAAATCGCTTTTGAACCTGAATTCCCTGAAAAGTTCGCTTCATTTTTAATTGGGAACGACACGACTTTTCCGTGCAGACTAAATTTTACAACCATTATCTAAATCCCGCTTATATGCCAGAAGACATTAAATACCTGCCCGTAAACTGGATTGATGGAATGAAAATCGCCAGGAAGCATTTTGAGCAAACCGGTTATTATACGGAAGCATTGGCCAGGGATGTTTCAGCCTTACATCTGAACGATTATAATTTTGGCATTTTACCCATTGAAGGCTCCCTGGAACTATCTGTTTTTTGCGATTCCAATCAGATGATTCATACTGAAGTGAAATCATGTAATGCAGTTACTTCGGATGGAAACAGGATACAAATTGGATCAGAAGATAACCTGAAACACAGTATAAATTTTAAAGAAATTACAACCAGATACAATCTTCAGCTTTCGCAAATCCAGCAGCTATTCCTGCTGTTGACCATTAATCCCTTTAAGCGCATGCCTGTCGGAAAACCCATAATGGATGAAAACCCGCCCAGGCACCCATATACAAAACCTGAAATCACCATAGACTGGTTGCCAGGCGAACAATTAAATACTGCTCAATTATCCAGCAGCCTGTTAATTGGTAAGGTGACCTATCAAAATGGTGAATTACAGTTTAACGCAGATTTTATTCCGCCCTGTACTTCAGTGAACAGTTTGCCTGTTTTAACTGACTGGTACTCTAAATTCCGGTTGTCATTAGATAACTGGGAAATATCCTGTTTAAAGCTGGTTCAGAAAATAAATTCAAAAACACAAACCCAGCAACCAAATGTACTGGCGAATAATATTCAAAAGATCAGTGAAAAAATGCTGGAACAACTCGTGAAGCAGAAAATCGGATATCAGTGGACGCTGGGAAAATCGGCACCTGTTTATTTATGCGTCTCTTTACTCGAAAATATTCAATATATACATACCGTGATGCAGTGTTATACGGAAAAAGACCGTGAAGAAATGTTGAATTATTTTGCTGAGTGGACAGAAACTCCCGCCGGAATGCTGGAAAACCAGACCCTACGTATTTTACAACTGAATTATAATCACTATGATGCCGCCTCCCTGTTAAATGACATTTACCGGTCTTATCAGTTTTATGTTCAACTGTTTCAAAAGCTTGCCCAATTGGAATTTATTGGCAAGAAAAAAGGTCAGGGTGTTTTTGTAATTGAGCAGGAAGTAAAAGAAAACAAACCTGCCCCGGTTACCCAGGTTCCGAAACCCAACAGCCGGTGGAGTCCATTGACATAAGTTAAAAACCATTTTATATTGTGAGCAGTCCTGCAGCACGAATCGGAGATATGCATATTTGCCCTATGCTGACACCAGGGCTTCCGCCCATTCCACATGTCGGCGGGCCTGTATCAGGGCCTGGGTGCCCGACTGTTTTGATCGGTGGTATGCCCGCTGCCGTCGTCGGCGACATGGCTGTTTGCACGGGTCCTCCCGATGTAATCGTAAAAGGATCAGCCACCGTCCTGATCGGAAATAAACCCAGCGCGCGAATGGGCGATCAGACAGCCCATGGAGGAACCATTATGGCTGGATTTCCGACAGTTTTAATAGGCGGGTAATCTATAATTTCTTCCCATCGATCCACTTACTGGCCGTTTTGCCCCGGATACGCAGACTTATGACGGGATAACCGCCAAAAATAGTATATTGAAAAGGATTAAACTGATCGGGGATGAAAACCGGTAAAAATGAATACAGATGCTTCATAGTGGATGATAACCAGCTGGACCGGCTCACCGCTGCCTCATTTGTCCGAAAATGTTCATTCCTTAAGATTGCCGGATTATTTGATAATGCAAAGGAAGCATTGGGAGCTGCAGAAAAAAACCTGCCGGACGTGCTTTTTCTGGATATTGATATGCCGGAATTCAGCGGCCTCGAACTCAGGGTACAGCTGGGTAAAGTGCCAGCCTGCATCTTTATCACCGCCTATCCGGAATACGCTGTACAGGGATTTGATGTAAATGCGCTTGACTTTTTAGTGAAGCCTGTCAGCGAAGAACGCTTTAATATTTCAATGGACAGGCTCCAGTATTACCTGGACATCCATTATAAAGCAGAATGGATGGATCATTCATTAAATGAAGACAGCCTGTTTATCAAGGATGGTCATGAGCATGTTAAAATCCAGTTTTACGATATCATTTATCTGGAAGCATTGAAAGATTATACCGGAATTATCACAAAAGACAGGAAATATTGCGTGTTGACGCCATTGGGTAACCTGCTGAAAGAAAAGGCATTTCAATCTTTTATCCGGATTCACCGCAGTTACGCTGTGCAGAAGCATTTTATCCGTAAGGTGACCCCCAAAGCTGTGATGGTAAATCATGTGCTATTACCTGTCGGCCGAAGTTTTAAAGCAGCACTGGATTCCCTCTTAACCCAATAAGGCATGAAACTGATCACGTTTATTTTACTGTGTCTGTTACAAACAGGTGTTTTTGCACAGAAAACCGGTCAGGTATTAATAGATTCCATTCTACAGGCCCTTCCTGCTGTAAAGCAGGACTCTATGATTGTAATATCCTACAATAAAGTCGGGGAAACCTATTTACAATTCAATCCGGCGACAGGTTTGAAATATACTGACTCCGCCATGTTTATCGCTGAAAAAATGCACTGGAAAAAAGGCATAGCCAGATTATTGAATCTAAAAGGTTTAATGGTCGGGGATACCGGCAACAGTGTACAGGCACGTGTCTATTTTGAAAACAGTTATACCATACAAAGAGAAATAGATAACTTATCTGGCATGATTACCAGCCTGAATAATATCGGCAGGAGCTATCAGCGGGAATCTAATTTCAGCAAGGCACTTGATTACTATTTTAAGGCCCTTACCATTGCCGAAGAATTTAAAGATTATGGGCAAATCGCCTTGGTGGGAACCAATTTAACTGCCAGTTATATAACCCAGAGAAATTTCACAAAAAGTCTTGAGTACGCTCAAATGACTCTAAAATATGCTGAACTATCCCACACCCCTAACAATATTGCAAAAGCTCTTGAGTTTCTCGGGACGATTAAAATGGATGAAAAAGACACGGTTGCGGCTAAGTCTTACTTGGCAAAGGCTCTAAAAGTTTATGATGGGATTTATAATCCCGCCGGCGTTGCACAAATTCTGACCGCGATGGCACCGCTGGAATATCCGGATTATAAAAAAGCGATTGAGACCATGTTAAAGGCTCAAAAAATTCTGGATACTATCAGCCCGAAATCTTATACTTCTATTGGCAACCTCGGCAATCTGGGTACCACTTATTTTTATCTTGCCAAACATAGCCTGGCAGCAGAGAGAAAAAAACTATTTAAAAAATCTGAATATTATCTGATGCATGCCCTGAATATCTGTAAAGAAATGAACAATACAGAATACATGGCAACACTATATTCAAATCTTTCCGCCCTGGATGAGGAAAAGGAAAATTATAAAAGCGCCCTGGCTAATTTAAAAAAGAATGTATTCATCAATGACTCCCTATTCTCGCAGGATAAAAAAAATGAGCTGGCCGGCATGGAGAATAAACACAATATTGATTTGAAAAATAAAGAAATTGCCATTAACCAGCTAGAATTAACCGGTCAGCGTAAAACACAGATCGGGTTAATTGTCGGGCTGGCTTTACTCGGCATCATCGGAGGATTATTATTATGGCAAAACCGGATGCGCAAAAAATCGAATACCACATTGATGGTATTGAATAATCAACTGGATGAAGCTAATAAAGTAAAAGCAAAATTTTTTGGTATCCTCAGTCATGATCTGCGAAGTCCGATTTCCAGCCTGATCAATTTCCTGAACCTGTTGAAAAATGAGCCGGAGCTACTCAGCGCCGATGAACGCGCGTCCTGCCAGCAGCAAATCGGCGAGTCCACTGAGGAATTGCTGCAAACTATGGAAACGATGCTGATTTGGAGCAAGGAACAGATGGACCATTTCAAACCCGAAATCAGGATCATACAGGTATCTGATCTATTCGATTATCTGCAAAAATTCTTCGCCCGTACTTCCCAGGTGCAAATCAGTTTCAGCGACCCCGAATCACTGGAAGTTTCTTCAGATGAAAATTATCTGAATGTGATCATGCAGAACCTGACATCCAACGCCATCAAGGCACTCTGGAATGCTCCTGACGGAACCATCGTATGGAAAGCCCGCAAAGACGGAATGAAAACTGTTTTGTCCATTACAGACAATGGCCCGG
>DHWT01000272.1 GCA_002413325.1 Chitinophagaceae bacterium UBA5175
ATTATATAAAACATAAATGAAAGAGTGGCTCCCTGTCTTATAAGATATAGCCCGTCATAAGAAAAAGTTGAGAATGTGGTATATCCTCCACACACACCTGTTATCAGAAATAAGCGCCATTCCGGGTCGAATCCGGTGTATTTACCGGCGAATGCATAAAACATGCCGATCAGGAAACAACCGGAAACATTCACGAGAAATGTACCGATGGGGAAAACGAGAGGAATATGCCGCCCGATAAAAACCTGTGCCAGGTAGCGAAGGATACTGCCCAGTCCGCCCCCGATACCAACGAATATGATAGCCCGCATATTTAGATTTTAAACAAAATTCGGCAAAATGAATACCAGTGCGAATGTCAAAGAAAATCACAACATTTTCAATTTTTTGCAGTAACTGATTCGCATCAAACAATTTTATCACGATCGTACTTTTAAACAATACTCATTGCACTTTACTAAACACATAGGGATCGTATTCCACAAACGGGTTCTGCGGAGTGGTCAGTGATTGCACCCGGGTTCCGGAAATGTCAAATTTTACCTTGAAAATTCCGTAGAGAATATTATTGTAGGTGAGCAGCCATTCACCATGATCCATATATTCGAGTGTTGCGCTGAGGTCCGGTTTTGTATCATAATGAATAATGAGCTGATCCTTTTCCCCGCTGATACGGATCTTTCCATATAACCTGTTTGTATAAACGCCGGCATAAGCAGATAGCGGGAGTTCCGGGGCACTGGATTGAACGCGGGCTTTCCAGTCGTTGATTTCTTTTATTTCGGCTGAGGCCCTGGTTTTAAAATTCGGCAATTCCTCCTGGCTCCGGTTGATATACGGTACACCCAGGTAGGCATCCAGTATCTGGTAGCGGAGTTCTTCAAAAAACTGTTGATTGTCGTTGTTTGTCAGGATCGCTATGCCCAGATGCGCTTCAGGAACAAAACACACATTACTGACCATGCCACCGGCACCACCGGTATGCCAGTAAATCTGCCTGCCGGCATAATCCGCCATAAATAGTCCAAGACCGTAACCCACAAAATGAGTAGGTAACCTGGGAGATTTTACACTATTTACCCAGCTGTTCGCCAGTCTCGTTTTTTGAAGGGCCTTCCAGGAAATGATTTCTTTTCCCTGGTACCGGCCGCTGTCCAGCTGCATGAACAGCCAGTGGGAGAGGTCATTCACATTACTTACGATACTGGCTGCCGGGGCAAGGTTGTTCCAGTTATCATAAGGAACTTTATTCAGCCTGTCGGAATAGGACGTTGTATATGGGGTAGCCACATCGGGCTGATTTTCCACACCCGTTGAAAGAACCAGTGTCTGATCCATTCCCAGCGGACTGAGAAAATGTGTCTGTACGAAATGTTCCCAGGATTCACCGGTAACGATGGGAATAATCTGACCGGCTGTTAAAAAGCAACTGTTGCAATAACCGAATTCCTGACGGAAGTGGAAGGGCGGTTTAAGATAGCGCATCCTTCGCATAATTTCTTCCCGGCTCAGGGAAGTATTCCAGAATGTAAAATCCCCTTCAAAGGTTTTCGTCCCGATATGGTGGGAGAGCATATCGCGGATGGTTACCAGCCGGGTGGAATTGGAATCATACAAACGATAGGACGGAAAGTATTTTGTAACCGGATCATCGAGCGAAATTTTACCCTCCTTTTCTAAAAGTGCCAGGGAACTTCCGGTAAATAATTTGGTATTACTGGCGATCATGAAAAGGGTATTCTCATCAACCGGCTTTTTCGTCTCAATATCCCTTACACCATAACCCTTCATCCAGACTACTTTTCCATCTTTCACAATCACAACCGAAAGACCGGGCAGGTTCCAGTCAATCAATCCTTTTTGAATATAAGTATCCAGACTGTCGCGGATGAATGCAGGCTGTTCCGGATTTGTTGACTGCGCACAAGACGGATGTAAAAAGAATACAATGAGGCAGAGCGAAAAAAAATATTTCATAGATTTCGATATCTTGTTTAAAATCTGTCAGACCCTCAGGAAAACTTTTTTCTGGTACAGGAAATACATAAAAGCCCATTTGACCGCCATATAACAAATCGCCATCACAACGAGATTGTATGGCACCACGGTCAGCTCTCCCAGCCATTGGAAAAATCCATTCGTCGCGTATTCCCAGTTAATAAAGCGCCCGGAAATATAAATCAGAATGGAATTCATACCGATCACCTTAAAAAAGAAAGCCCATTTTTTGTAGCCCAATACATCTATGACATAGTAAAAAAGCGAAAAATACAGGAGGCTTAATCCGCCTACTAGGCATACAAATGAACTGGTCCAGAGGTTTTTGTTAATTGGAAAATCCAGGTTCCAGATCAAAGACAGGACGATAAAAAAGATTCCTGCAACGGCCATCCAGCCGGCTTTTTTGCTGCCGCTATGCGGGCTTTTTTTTATATAGGAACCGGTTAATATTCCCAGCAGCCCCGTACTGATGGCCGGGATATCTGAAACCAGCCCTTCCGGGTCGTGGATACCCAGGTAGAGTTTTCCGGGAATGATGCTCCTGTCTATATAGGAGGCAAAATTTCCCTCCATGGTCAGGTCACCCATCGGGAAACCCGGCGCTGAGGTGAATTTGAGTAATAACCAATAGCCGATGATCAGGACCCAGAACCAGAGAATCTGGGTATTTCTTTTTGAATAAATGAAAATGATATTGGCAAACATATAGGCAATACCGATCCTGCCCAGCACGCTGGCGAAACGGATATCGGAAAGGGGCCGGAGGTGCAGACCATTGTTGTAAACGATTCCCAGCAGGACCAGGATGAGTCCTCTTTTTATGACTCGGAATAAAACTTTATTTCTGCTATTCCCTTTTTCAAGTTCCCTCCCCACGGAAAAAGGGGTGGCTACACCTGCCATAAAAAGAAACAGCGGGAAGATCAGGTCGTATAAATGGAATCCGTTCCAGGCCGGGTGGGTAAGCTGGTTGGAAATCCAGCCCAATGCAGGAGATCCTGTCGCTTTGAACAAGGCATGAAAGATTTCTTCAGCACCCATGATCCAGAACATATCAA
>DHWT01000311.1 GCA_002413325.1 Chitinophagaceae bacterium UBA5175
TTTGACATGGATAACGACGGGTGGAAGGATCTTTTCGTTTCCAACGGGATCAGCAGGGACCTGACGGATCAGGATTTCCTGGAGTATTTCAGCAGTCCCGAAACCATGAACCGTTACCGGGAAAACGGGTTTGATATCACGGATATATTAAGCAAAATGCCTTCGGTCCCCATACCGAATTACGCGTTTATCAACCAGCATAACCTGACTTTTAAAAACGAATCCGCCGCGCTTGGCTTCGACAAGCCCAGTTTTAGTAACGGTGCCGCCTATGCGGATCTGGACGGGGACGGAGACCTGGACCTCGTGATCAACAATGAGAATATGGATGCTTTTGTATACCGGAATATGAGTACCGAACACCTGCACCATCATTATCTGAAAATCCGGCTGGAGGGGAAGGCGCCCAATACATACGGACTGGGCGCCCGCCTGCAGCTATATGCTAACGGGACCGTTCAGACGCTGGAACAAATGCCCAGCCGGGGATTTCAAAGCAGTGTGGATCCGGTGTTGAATTTCGGGCTGGGCAATACAGGCCGTATCGACAGCCTGACCATCCGGTGGCCGGGCGGACAGTATGCCGTACTGCAGCATCTGCCTGTGGATACGATGATCACCCTGCACCAGGAAGATGCAAAGTCTGTCCTGACCCTGAAGCCGGATTCCGTGAACCATTTATATAATAATGTAACCGCCAGTCTTCTCCGGGGTAATATTCACCATAAGGAAAATGATTACAACGACTTTAACCGGGAAAAATTAATTCCGAAAATGCTCTCAACCGAAGGACCCAAACTGGCCACAGGGGATGTGAACGGAGACGGGCTCGAAGATTTTTATATGGGGAATGCTTTTGCTGACACCGCTAAAATATTTATTCAGCAGCCCGGTGGACATTTCCTGCAAAAGCCGCAGCCTGCTTTTGAAAAAGACAAATATTTTGAAAGCATCGGCGCCGTTTTTCTGGATGTGGACCATGACGGGGATCTGGATCTCATAGTAAGTACGGGTGGAAACCAGGCATTCCCGGGATCCGCCAGCCTGCTCACGCGTTTATACCTCAACGACGGAAAAGGGAATTTCAGCCGGAGCACCAAAGGATGGCCCGAAGTGAAAGTCAATGCGTCCTGCGTGAAAGCCGGAGACTTCGACGGGGATGGATTTCCAGACCTGTTTATCGGTGCCCGGTCAATTCCGGGGCACTATGGATTAAAACCCGCCAGTGTATTATTAAAAAATCAGGGGAACGGATCTTTCACGGATGTCACCCGGTCGATAGCCCCGCAACTCCTGGACCTGGGCATGGTGACCGATGCATCCTGGGCGGATATAGACGGGGACGGGAAACCGGAACTGATCCTTGTCGGCGACTGGATGCCCGTCACCATCATGCGTTACGAAAACGGGAAACTTCAAAAATCTGTTGAATTGCCCAACTCCTCCGGATGGTGGAATGTATTGACGGTTGCCGATGTAAACCAGGACGGGTATCCGGACCTGGTAGCCGGAAATTTCGGATTGAATTCAAGGATAAAAGCCGATCCGCAGCATCCTGCACAACTGGTGACGGCTGATTTCAGCAGGAACGGTGAAACAGAATGTATTCCCGTTTATTATAAAACCGACGGGAAAGCCTATCCCTACTGGATGAAAGGAGAACTGGAAAAAGAAATCCCGCAATTGAAAAAGAAATTCCTGCATTTTAAATCCTATGCCGGAAAAACATTCAGTGAAATTTTCAGTCCGGAGGATCTGAAACAGGCCACCATCCTGACCGTGAATGAAACCCGCAGCGCTGTTTTTCTCAATGACGGCAAAGGTCATTTCACCATGCAGGCCCTTCCCCTGCAGGCCCAGTTATCTCCGGTATATGCTGCCGCCGTGCATGACCTGAACGGGGATGGGCTGACAGATATTTTCCTGGCAGGCAATTTCTTCGGCCTCAAACCGCAGACCGGTCGTTTTGATGCGAGTTATGGTACGCTCCTATTGGCCGGTCCCGGGCATCAGTTCCACGATATGCCTCCCAAACAAAGCGGCCTGTTTGTGAGGGGAGAAGTGCGGGATGCCGTGATACTGAATCCGGCCGGACGGAGTCCCCTTGTATTGGTTGCAAGGAATAATGATGATCTCCTGCTGTTTCAGAAATCAAAACAATAGATAAGCTTAACGCCTAACGCGTAATGCTCAGAGGCCCGGACATTTTCCTGGCAGCAAAGGGGTTTTCAGATTGGGTATTAAAAATTCCAATCAAAATATTTATTGAAAACCAATATGTTACGAAGGCAGCTATAAAAAATAGGGCCTGAAACTTTGGGAATACGCAATCATTCCACCTACCTTTGCCGTCCTTTAAATGAACTGCCGGGATAGCGGCGGTAAATCAAAAAACAGAATCATGAGTAAATTACATTTCACCACTAAACATGCGAACGAGGCTACCGTACAACGCGATTGGTACGTTGTGGACGGTACTAATCAAACCGTCGGCCGCATGTGTGCCCGTATCGCAGCCATACTGCGCGGCAAGAATAAAGTCTATTATACCCCCCACGTTGACTGCGGCGATTTTGTGATCGTCACCAATGCAGACAAAGTGT
>DHWT01000253.1:0-191 GCA_002413325.1 Chitinophagaceae bacterium UBA5175
TTTTGCGCTCCCTTTCGTGCCGGGAACCATAATATCAAGAGCACGGCAAAATTATAAAATATGAAACAGAATCTGCATCCGGAAAATTATCGCCTGGTCGTATTCCGGGATATGAGTAATGGCACAAGCTTCCTGACCCGTTCAGCTGCCAATTCACGCGAAACAATCAAATGGGAGGATGGAAACGAATA
>DHWT01000253.1:422-3238 GCA_002413325.1 Chitinophagaceae bacterium UBA5175
TCAAATGGGAGGATGGAAACGAATACCCGTTGATCAAGCTTGAAATTTCCAATACGTCCCACCCGTTTTTTACCGGTAAAAATGTGATGGTGGATACTGCCGGACGCATCGATAAGTTTAAAAAACGTTACGAGAAAAAATCTTAATAATAGAAAAGTTTTGGTGAATCCCTCCCGTTTAACCGGGAGGGATTTTTTTTGAAACCATATTTAAGACTAGTTTTAAACAATGAAAGCCCTTTCGCTGGTCACTGGTCCGTTTGGGAATGATTTTTTCCCCTTTTCATTGACCCGTTCCATAGCTGATATCCGATGCGGCATTTTAACCCTTCGGGAGAAATGGCATTTATATCTTAAATACCATCCACCCCTGCCTGGCCCAATATCCGCAGATGCCAATATCATCCCCAGTAGGGAATTAGTTCAATCGCTCTCTTCCGGAAATCCGGAAGATTCCCTGCGGCAGGCAACCAGGCTTTTACAACTGACTGATATCCTCCGGCTCAATGGGACAGAAATCAAAAATGATTTTAAGCTCTTGACAGAAGGGCGCCGTTCTGAACCGGTTTCTTCAACAAATAAAATCACCGGTACGGATATTTTCCTGGAACCCGGCGCCCGGGTGGAACACTGTTACCTGAATGCCAGTGAAGGACCCGTTTATATTGGGAAAGACGCCCTGCTCATGGAAGGTTCCCTGATTCGCGGGCCCTTTGCCATTGGCGAAAAAGGAGTTGTAAAAATGGGCGCTAAAATTTACGGGGCCACTTCCGCCGGCCCGCAGACTGTATTGGGAGGTGAAATAAAAAACTCGGTCATTTTCGGGTTTTCCAATAAAGCCCACGACGGATACCTGGGCGATTCCGTGATTGGAGAATGGTGTAATCTCGGAGCCGGAAGTTCCGGTTCTAATATTAAAAACAGCGGAGGCCTGGTAAAACTCTGGAATCCTTTAAAAAAAACCTACCAGGACGGCGGCTCGAAATGCGGCCTGATGATGGGCGATTATTCCCGGTCGGCGATCAATACTTCTTTTAATACCGGAACCGTGACAGGTGTCTGTTGCCATGTATTTGGAAATGGGCTCACCCCTGCTTATCTTCCTTCTTTCAGCTGGGGATTTCATCCAACGGTTTATGATTTTGATAAAGCCATGGAGCACATCAGAATATGGAAGAAACTAAAGGGTATGGAATTGTATCCGGAAGAAATAAAACAACTGAAAACTATTTTTGATCAACAATACCAACTCAAATGAGAAAACAAATTGCAGCAGCAAACTGGAAAATGAATCTGACTTACCAGCAGGGATCCGCATTATTACAAACCCTGGTTACAACAGAAATTGATTTGAAAGAACATCAGGCCGCCGTATTTGCGGTCCCCTTCCCTTACCTGGAAATGGCCGTTGATACCGTTCAGCATAAAAAAAATTATTATATCGCCGCACAGAATTGTTCAGATAAAAAATCCGGCGCTTTTACCGGGGAGGTTTCTGCAGAAATGCTGAAATCATTGAACGTGAATTATTGCCTGGTCGGTCACAGCGAACGCAGGGAATATTTTGGTGAGAGCAATGCCGTACTGGCTGAAAAACTGAATATCTGCCTGGCGAACGGCATAACCCCGGTTTTCTGTTGCGGCGAAGCCCTGGCTACGCGGGAGCAGCACCGGCAAAATGCTTATGTGGAAGGACAATTAAAGGAATCCCTCTTCCATTTATCCAAAGAGGCCCTGCTGAAAGTGGTGATTGCCTATGAACCCATCTGGGCTATCGGAACCGGTAAAACCGCCAGTACGGAACAGGCGCAGGAAATGCACGCCCATATAAGATCCGTTTTAAAAAACCAATATGGTGATTCAATCGCCGAACAGATATCCATTTTATACGGCGGCAGTGTGAAGGCCAGTAATGCACGTGAATTATTTGCATCAAAGGATGTGGACGGGGGGCTGGTAGGAGGTGCGTCGCTCATTGCTGCAGAGTTTATCGAAATTATAAAGGCATTAAAGTAATCATGTGAAGAGAAATACAGACCTGATCTTCCAACACCTTCTCTGGCGGGGCCTGTATTTTTTTTCTGTACTTCTTTTAAATATCGGGATCGCCCGCTTTTTCGCCGCTGAAAAAAGCGGGCAGATATTTTTTATCGTCAATAACCTGGCCCTGATACTCCTGTTTGTAAGTATCAGTCTCGAATCCGGTGCTGCTTTTTATATTGCCTCGGGTACCCTGGATGCTACTCTTATGGCACATTTTTGTCTGCTTTGGGCTACAGCCGCTTCCCTGATTGCCCTTGCCGGATGGTGGGTCATACTGTATTTTTCCCATTCGGTCTATTTAGCAGACCCTGAATTTCTTTTGACCAGTTTTCTTTTTATCCTGGGCGTGCTATTTACCACTTATTTCACCGCATTATTTTACGCAAAGAAGGAATTCAGCCTGCCAAATAAAATCCTGTTTGGTGTGAATATGTTCCTGATCGTTTTACTGGTCATTGGCAGAAATCAATCCATCATAAGGGTACACTTTATACAGATATATTTTTCCTGTTTTTTTATTCAGGGATGGCTGCTGAGGGTGTTTTTTTTCAGGAAGTATTCCGTCTCTGGTATACGCAGGTTCCCGCCCGGTCCCCAATTGAAGAAAGTGATCCGGTATTCCCTGGTTGCCCTTGTGGCCAATCTCATTTATTTCCTGGTGAACCGGATTGATTACTGGTTTGTGGAATATTATTGTTCGGCAAAAGACCTGGGAAATTATATCCAGGCTTCCAAACTGGGACAGATGCTGCTCATCCTGCCGTCCATTCTCGG
>DHWT01000007.1 GCA_002413325.1 Chitinophagaceae bacterium UBA5175
AATTCCGAAATCATTTGTTAAGAATGCAAAAATAAAGCCCATTCTTTCTTAATCGGGGAATTTTAATCCCATTTTGGTCCGGATCTTAAACCGAACGGCATGGATTTTAATTTTAACTTTAGGTTCATATGAATGATGATCCAATGGATGCAAAATTAAATGAGAAAGATAAATTATTTGAAAAGGATAACTTAACGGGAGGAAACCAGGGACCCCTTCTTCCAAACCCAATGGGTCGGTATTTAACGGCTTCTTCCCTGCAGGGCGACCATGTTGTAAATCCTGCCGGGGATCACCTGGGGGAGATAAAAGAAATCATGTTCGATCTCGAAACAGGAAAAATAGATTATTTCGTGATCGAGTTTGGCGGCTTTCTGGGACTGGGTGTAAAATATTTCGCCATTCCTTTTCGACTGCTTACCCTGGATGCACCCAATAAACGTTTTATTTTTAATCAAAGCCGGGAGGTTCTTGAAAAAGCACCGGGTTTCGATATGGACCACTGGCCGGACACCAACCTGCATTTCGATGAAGTGTATAGTTACTGGCGCTTTATTTAAAAACTATGTGGGAAGAAAAAGATCAGTCCTTATATAAACAATTTGTTTTTCAGAATTTCTCTGAGGCATTTGCTTTCATGACCCGTGTTGCCATGGCGGCTGAAAAAATGGACCATCACCCTAAATGGACCAATACTTATAACCGGGTGGAAATCTGGTTATCCACCCACGACGCCGGAGATATTGTTACAGACAAAGACAGGAAACTGGCGAAGAAGATAGATTCTATTAAAATTTAAGCCTTCTGCACTTTCAGTACTTCGAGTAATCCGTTTTTAATATTGAATTCAATGATCCGCACTTTGCCTTTGTAACCATTATAAAGAACGGTAGGCACTTCAATCCAGACACTGCGGCCGGTCTTCCCGTTTAAAGTGCAGCTGGCAATCATTTGGATTTTTTCATCTGTTGTTTTACGCTGTCTGAATACCGCTTCCACATCGGTATATACAGGTATGTCCGGATTTTCTTCCATATCATCAGGTTTAATACCGTTGTAACGGCAGATACATGTAATTTCCTCTTACGGCGAATATCTCAACGATAAGGCTTTATGCCTTAGGTTGTAATTCTTGCCATTTCTTCCAGCAGGGCCTTTACCAGTCCGGGATCAGGTTTCTGCTTATTTTCAGAAAAAGGATCCGCTTCCAAAGCCCTCCATAAGCCTTCGTCATCTTTCTCCAGGATGATATCCGTATTGCCTGTCTGGCACAAAAACCGGTAAGTATATGTGCTTACCCGGAGGATGCAGTTTATTTTTTGCGGAACCCCTTTATAAATAATATCCAGGGTAAATGATTCGGACATATTGCAAAGTTAAACAAATGATCGCTGGTGGGCGGAAACCTATAAGGGTAAACCAATAGATGCATGCTGAACCATTGATTTATACAGTTAATATTCTTATATTTAAAATCGTTCCTTTGGAATCATTTCCCCAACGAAACCTGTTAATTAACAAAAAACACCATATTAGGAAATGGTTTTTTAGAGGTTTTAAAAAAGTATGCAGTTTTTGAAGGCCGCGCACGCAGAAAGGAATATTGGTATTTCGCGTTATTCTATTTCCTGTTTGCCATGCTGGTTTTCCTCATAAGCGTTTACATCAGGTTCCTTTTATTGTACACTTTTTTTGTACTGGCTTTAATCATTCCTTCCATTGCAGTAGGAATCCGGAGGATGCATGATGTGAATAAAAGCGGCTGGTTTATCCTGATTCCCCTATATAACCTGATTCTGTATTGTACCCCGGGGAACCCGGGGCCCGAATCAATATGGTCCGGATCCGAAAAACCCGGAGTTTGAAGAATTTCTGAACGAAGCGGAAACCGTTCAACCCCAATAGGGTTTAAAATATAACCGGTCCGGGAAAGCCCGGAAGAACGAACGTATAATGCAACATTTCCTGAACTTTATGTTGAATTATACGTTTTGCATTTATAAGCTATCAATTAAAGGAAGATTATGAAAACAAATATTGGAATTTCAGAAGCGAACAGAAAAGCAATTGCTGGTCAATTGGCGAAGTTACTTGCGGATGAATTTATATTATACACAAAAACACTGAATGCACACTGGAACCTGGAAGGACCCGATTTCCATTCTGTGCATATTTATTTTGAAGACCTCTACAAAGAGTCTGCAGAAATCATAGATTCAGTGGCAGAACGCATCCGCCAGCTGGGACATTATGCCCCGGCTACCCTGAAAGATTTTATCGGGCTCACCCACCTGACCGAACAAATGAAGGGTGGAAATTCAAGCCTGAATCTGATTAAAAACCTCCTGGGCGACCATGAAAGTATTATTGAGTTCATCAGGTCGGATATCAGGGAATTTGGCGAAGCGCATAAGGATGCGGGTACCAGTGATTTCGTGACTTCCCTGATGGAAAAACATGAAAAGACAGCCTGGATGCTGCGCGCCCATTTAAAATAAGGTGATTTACTTTTATTGACAACCAAACGTAGATCTACGATATAAGATTGAGGAGTTCTGCGCTAGGCTGCGTTCCTGACAAGTTTTAGCTTTGACCTATCCAATACCACTGAAACAACCGAATATCCCTGAAAAACCAGCTTGATTTACCGTCCTAAAGAAAACCTTAAATTCAAGTTCTCTGAAAAACCCCTGACTAATGCTTGGGGGTTTTTTCTTTTTATTACCCCGGTAATCAATCAGGACGGGATCTGAAAAAATGATCCCCCGTTTTTCCTCCACGCTGCACCTGGGCGCACGGGGTTTTGATTTTTATCCCCCTCCCGGCGGCATTTTCCGCCATTTCCTTTTTTCAGTACCCATCCTCTGTAATTTTAACCGGTATTCAATTCACCATGCTGATGAACAGGAATCAGAGTAATCCATATCGCAGAATCATCATCCGGCGCGCCAATGAATATGTTTTATTCAAAACAGATGATATCGCTTATTTCTACCTGGAGAATAAAACCTGTTTTATGGTTGACCGCATCCAGGGGATCAAATATTTAATTCCGAAAACATTGAGGGATCTGACGATGGCGCTGGACCCGGCCGATTTTTACAGGATCAATAAGAAATTTTTAGTGCATATTGAATCGGTAAGAAAATTCAAATTGTGTGTGGCCGGCAGGATGGAAGTGGAATTGTACCCGGCGCCAAAGGAAAAAGTTTTCATCAACCAGGTGAGAATGCAGGATTTCAAAAAATGGGTAACACAGGGCAGTAACGAACAGGCAGGTCCGTTATTTGAAGATATGCTGGAGTCCTCCGTATGGACACCGGATTACTAGTCTTATTTTCTCATGTGACCGCGGGTGGTTTCCACCACCTGCTTTTTTAAATAAGCTTATTTTCCCTTGCTGTACGGATGGCATCTGCCTTGGAATGAACGTTTAGCTTCGCGTAGATATTTTTGATATGGCTTTTGACCGTTTCATTATCAATAAATAGCTCATCCGCAATAACCCGCCTGTTTTTTCCTTTGGCAATTTCTTCCAGGATCTGGGTCTCCCTTCTCGACAGGGGGGAATGTGAGTTTCTTTGAAAGGAACGGATAACCAGCTGGGCTACATTGGCACTCATGGATGCACCGCCCTGCATAATTTCACGGATGGATTCCATGATTTTTACAGCCGAACTGTTCTTGGTCAGGTATCCGGAAGCGCCATGGGTCAGCGCACGGAATATGATTTCTTCCGTATCATGAACCGTACAGATCAGTATCAGCACCTGCGGCAGTATATTTTTGATCCTGGGAATGGCCTCGATGCCTGAAATACCCGGCAGACCTACGTCCAGCATAACCAGGTCCGGCTGGTCTTCCGTAAGTTTCTTTATCGCCTGTTCGGCCGTGGAATAGGCATTGACAACCTGGTATCCCTGTTTCTCGCCAATCAGAAAACGATATCCTTCCCGGATTACTTTATCATCTTCAACGATTACAATCCTGACAGGTTTTTCCTCCATCACGTTGTAAAATTTTATAAATTTCCATGATTTCAGGGAGAAAGTTCTCCCCCTTCATGGGGGATTTATCGGTAATGACCAGTCTTCAAAGTTAATTTATCTGTTAGTTTTTAGAGCTTGCATCCAATTCAATTTCTGTATGACCGGTTTTCTGCGTAAGGAGAACATGGGGCGGTTCATAAAAACGCTGTTTTATGGCTGCCTGTTTTTCCCGGCTTTTTTGCCGGCGCAGAAATTCCAT
>DHWT01000046.1 GCA_002413325.1 Chitinophagaceae bacterium UBA5175
AAATTGTTTTCAGATTTAGAACCCCAAAACCAACTACTTGCTCAACAAATTATCCGGTACCATATTTTTATTTTTCATTTTACTCTGTTCACAATCTATTTTCGCACAAAAATGGCAATTTGGAGTTAAAGGAGGATTAAGTCTCCCAAATCTTTCTTCCGCCGGAGGTGCTTCAGATGTAAGCAAGGGATATAAAACCATCTCCGGACCTGATTTTGCGCTATTTGCAAATTATAAACTGTCTGGAAAAGTTTCCATTGAAACAGACATGGAATGGTCTACACAGGGCGGTCAGAAATCCGGTCTGCAGACCATTCCCGCCTCTCCGGGCCTGTCCCAATATTTTCCG
Source organism: Chitinophagaceae bacterium UBA5175 (assembly GCA_002413325.1). Lineage (GTDB taxonomy): Bacteria > Bacteroidota > Bacteroidia > Chitinophagales > Chitinophagaceae > Puia. Next base: position 350 of record DHWT01000046.1, read on the forward strand.
CCCGGCACCCAATACCTGTATGGCAGCTTCACGAGCACGGTAAGACTTCAGTACCTGATGCTGCCGTTCATGCTGAAATACAAAATGGACATGGGCCGTTCAGGACATTGGAAATTTTATGTGGACGGGGGAGTCTTCGGCGGACTGCTTATGACAGCTAAGGCTTCTGCATCCGGTTCAAGCAAAGTATATCTGGATAAACAGGAAACCCGGCCCCTGGGTTCTTTCATTGTAAAATTTGACAGTGCGGGCGATATCAAAAATCAGTTGCACAAAGGAAATTTTGGGATCGAAGGAAACCTGGGATTTATTTATCAAATGAATTCCTTGTCAGTGTTTACGGAAGCCGGAGGCAATTATGGTTTTATCGATTTGCAGAAGAACAGTCTGAACGGGATCAATCATACGGGGGCGTTGATATTCAGGGTTGGATTGATGGTTAATTTAAAACATGGATCTGAACACTAGCCGTTTACATTTTTTATTCTTTCATAATTATGATGCGGATATCGCAAAATGCGAAACGAAGAATACAGGTACATGGTCAACTGCATTCAGGATCTATGACCTTAGGCCCTGAGAATTAAACTCTCAGTTTAGATCAGTTGATCCCCGCCAGCTCCAGACTCTTTTTCTTCAACTTGCGTATTTCAACGTCTTCGATGATCGGCTCGGGGGTGAGAATCAGTGAGGTTTTGTTTTCGCGCCACCAGTTGTGATTCTTTAATTCTTTAAAAGAGAGTACGCCAATCAGGTATTTCCGGTCGCTTTCGGCATGCCATTCCTCGATCCATTCAAACCGTTCCTTGGGAATAAAATTCCAGTCGTCAAAGCTGATATAGGCTTTCACATAAAATTCGTCAGTTAATTCTGACGGAGTATGGTGATAGAGCTTTTTGTATTCGTACCGGTACTGATACCGAAGCGCAGAGAGATCGCTCAGCACTGCGGAGGCCGTCGGGAAACTGCCCGCACCTTTTCCGTAGAAAAACTGCTTATCGGCAAACCCGCTTTCGATGACTACGCCGTTGTATTCATTTTTCACAAAACTTAAGTGGTCATCCGCTTTTACAAACTGCGGAAGCACAAATGCCGCGACTTTCCCGTTCATTAATTTTTTAGCCTGCCCCACGAGTTTGATCTGGTAATGTTTTTCTGCTGCCACGGTCGCATCGCCTGCCTGGATATGCTGGATCCCGCTGAACACAATTTTATGTGGATCCGAAATGATACCGTAAGCATGGGCCAGCATAAGCGTCCATTTATTCACGGCATCGATGCCTTCCACGTCCAGGGAAGGATCGCTTTCCGCAAATCCAAGTTGCTGGGCCAGCATCAGGGCCTGCTTGAAGTCAAGTTTCTCTTCAAACATTTTCGTCAGTATAAAGTTCGTGGAACCGTTTACGATCGCCCGCATGGAATGCAGGAGGTCGTTGTCGTAATATTCTTCCAGGTTTCGGATCACGGGAATGGAAGCGCAGGAAGATGCTTCATATAATAGGGAATGACCGGTTTCTTTCTGGAGTTCCAGTAATTGGGCAAGGTGTTCGGCCAGCATCTTTTTACTGGCACTCACCACATCCTTCCCGTTTTTCAATGCCGTGGAAACGATCTGGAATGCAGGTTCGGTTTCATTGATCACTTCCACGATTACGTTGATCTCCGGGTCATTCAATAATACGTCCCTGTCAGTAGTGAAAAGTTCCTCCGGGGCATTTCTCTTTTTACCCGGGTGTTTGATACATACTTTTTTAATGGTCGCTTTCAGGGAAGGCGTCTGCATTAATATACGGTAAAGGCCTTCACCAACGGTTCCAAATCCAAAAAGTCCGATCGTAAGCTTTTTATGTGCGTCCATATAGGATTCAAAAATTTTCTGCCTGTTTCGAATAGTTGTTTGTCCTAACAATCAAATGGTCAAATGTGTTGGGAAGATCCCTGATAAAATCTTCCGTTTTTACAAACCTGACGGTAAGCGGATCAGAACACCAGGTATCCCGGCCACCTGCCTCAACCCGGCCGCAGATCTTTGCGGGTAATCCGCTTGAATGAATAACACGGTTCCTGGTACCGCCCGGCCCCAAAAATGCTTGCCGGCCTTAAAACAAAAAGCCCTTCCGGGGTCAGAAGAGCTTAGATAATTAGTATTAGTAAGCAGGAATCTGACTTATCTGACCGCGCCGGGCGGATGGAATTGGCACCTTGTCCGCCGGTTGCCGGACAGGTTGTCAAGGCTTCACAGGGCCAGACCCTCAGCCTTTCTTGATAAGCGGTAAAAGAACCGGCGCAAAGATAAAACCGCGGTCCGGAATGCAAAAATAATCTTTATAGCGGAACAGGTTGTTGGTTACATGACAGGTAATTGAAATTCAGGGAACAGACAGCCACTTTTTTTGTTACTATCTTTAGCGATCCAATTTGATTTATGGTTGAAAAGAAAAGTCCGTCTCCTCCGGCCGGGGAAGAAATGATTGAAGTGTTTGGGGCCCGGGTGCACAATCTCAAGAATATCGATATTTCCATTCCGAAAAACCAGCTGGTGGTGATCACCGGCATCAGCGGCAGTGGCAAATCCTCCCTCGCTTTTGATACGATTTATGCGGAAGGCCAGCGGCGATATATGGAAAGTTTCGGCGCCTATGCCCGTCAGTTTATCGGCGACATGGAACGGCCCGATGTGGACAAGATTACGGGACTGAGCCCGGTGATTTCCATTGAACAGAAAACTACGAACCGAAATCCGCGGAGCACGGTAGGAACTGTTACGGAGGTCTATGATTTTCTCCGCCTGCTGTATGCGCGTATCGGGCAGGCCTATTCATACAATACCGGCCGGCGAATGGTCAAGTTCAGCGAGGAAGAAATTGTCGCCGATATTTTTGAAAAATTTTCCGGAAAAAAAATTTCCGTGCTCGCCCCGCTGGTGCGCGGAAGAAAGGGGCATTACCGGGAACTGTTTGAAGACATCCGCAAGAAGGGCTTCGTAAAAGTTCGGGTGGATGGAGAGGTCAAAGACCTGGTCCCCAGGATGCAGGTGGACCGCTACAAAATTCACGATATCGAAGTGGTGATTGACCGGCTGGCTGTGACAAAAGATATGAAAACGCGCGTGAGCCAGAGTATTCAGACCGCGTTGAATATGGGCAAGGGCTTGATGTTCCTGCTGATCCATGACGATAATAAAATAGTTCAGTACAGCAGGCAGCTGATGTGCGATGAAACGGGCATCAGTTATGAAGAACCTTCCCCCAATAGTTTTTCCTTCAATTCGCCCTACGGAGCCTGTCCCCTGTGTAAGGGTATGGGTTCGGTTTACCGGATCAGCCTCGATGCCATCATGCCCGATAAAAAGAAATCCGTCAATGATGGAGGCATCGTACCCCTGGGTGGAGAACGGGAAGCCTATGTATTTACCCAGGTACAAAAACTTGCGAAGAAAAATAAATTCAGTCTCGATACGCCGATTGAGGAAATGCCGGTAAAAGCCCTGAACATGATCCTCTATGGCACAGCAGACGGCGCTTCAGAAGCGATATTGGAGATTGATGAAAATGAAGCGGGCGGCGGGTCGGCGGAATATGAAGGATTGATCCCGATGCTGAAAAGATGGTTTGGCGCATCGAGTACGGACTCTTTGCGGGAGTGGGTGGAAAAATATATGGAGCTCAAAACCTGCGATAGCTGCGGCGGTACGAGACTGCGGAAGGAAAGTCTCTGGTTCCGCATCGATAAAAAAAATATTGCCGAACTCAGTAATCTCAACCTGGATAAACTGGCGGCCTGGTTTAATGGTATTGAGAAAAGACTGGACAGTAAACAGAATACGATTGCCAAAGATGTTTTGAAAGAAATCCGCGAACGACTGCAGTTCCTGCTGGATGTCGGTCTTACGTATCTCACGCTGAACCGGCCGACCCGGACCCTGAGTGGCGGGGAATCGCAGCGTATCCGGCTGGCCACCCAGATCGGGTCGCAGCTGCAGGGCATCACCTATATCCTGGATGAACCCAGTATTGGGTTGCATCAGCGCGATAACCAGCGGCTGATAGCAGCTTTGAAGAATTTGAGGGATATCGGGAACAGCATTTTAGTAGTCGAACATGATAAGGATATCATGATGGCAGCGGATTACCTGGTGGATATCGGCCCGAAGGCCGGATTTCACGGAGGGCGTGTGGTAGCCCAGGGCAAACCTTCCGGCATGCTGAAACTGAATACCATCACGGCGGATTACCTGAACGGGCACCGCAGGATTGAACTTCCGCCCGAAAGAAGAAAGGGGAATGGAAAAGCGCTGGAGATCAAAGGAGCAAAGGGCAATAATTTGAAAAATGTGGACGTTGTTTTTCCGCTCGGGAAATTTATAGTCGTTACGGGCGTCAGCGGCAGTGGCAAATCAACCCTGATCAACGAAACGCTTTATCCGATATTGAGTCACCATGCTTATGGATCCAAGGGAGTGCCGCTGGAATATAAAAATATCCGGGGTCTTGAACATATTGACAAGGTGATTGAAATTGACCAGTCACCCATCGGACGCACACCCCGGAGTAATCCCGCCACCTACTGTGGTTTCTTTACGGATATACGAACATTATTTGCATCTATTCCGGAGGCAAAGATCCGCGGGTATACGGCCGGTCGGTTTTCATTCAATGTAAAAAGCGGTCGCTGTGAAGTATGCGAGGGCGGTGGCATGCGCGTGATTGAAATGAATTTCCTGCCGGATGTATATGTGCACTGTGAAAAATGTAATGGTAAAAGATATAACCGGGAAACGCTCGAGATCCGCTACAAGGGAAAATCCGTCAGTGACGTGTTGGATATGACGGTAGATGAAGCGGTGGAATTTTTTCTGAATGTGCCCTACCTGTACAGGAAAATCAAAGTGTTGCAGGAAGTGGGGCTGGGATATATCACACTGGGGCAGTCGGCAGTCACGCTGAGCGGGGGCGAAGCCCAAAGAGTAAAACTGGGTACGGAATTATCTAAGCGTGAAACCGGGAAAACATTTTATATACTGGATGAACCGACCACGGGTTTGCATTTTGAAGACATCAGCCATTTACTCGACGTACTGAATAAGCTGGTTGACCGGGGCAACACGGTGCTGGTCATTGAGCATAATATGGATGTGATTAAAGTGGCGGATCATTTAATTGACCTGGGACCGGAGGGCGGTGACGGTGGCGGGGAAATTCTTTTCGAGGGAACGCCGGAAAAACTGTTGGGGGTGAAACGGAGCTTTACGGCGAAGTACCTGAAAGAGGAGATGAAGTAGGAGTGAGGGAGTGGAACGGCCATTGGTCCACAGTCAACAATTAAAACAAACAGCCGGCAATTGCTCATCACCGGCTGCTCAGGATATTGGAGGGAACCAAAACAGGTTTTTCCAATAAGGGAAGCGGGAGTTAATTAATAAAACCGTTTGGGTACAAAATAATAGGGAACGGATCAGGTCTTACTTAACCTTCGGATAAAAGGATTCTACTAATCAGCTCTCCCGCTGCTTATTGGGTTGCGTTAAGGGTTATTTAATTTTCAGTTGACCGTTTTCCACCCGGGTATCTTCTGCCAGCACTTCATACAGGTAATTGCCTGCAGGCAGCTCGGAAAGAATACCGGTTTCGTGGTTCAGGATCACCGACTCTATGATCAGCTTACCTGCTACGTCAAATACAAATAAAGTGTAGCGTTTTCCTTCCACGCCATCCACCGTAAATAAAAGTGTTTTATAATCTGAAGCAGTAAAAAGCTTCACTTTATGCTTTTTGTTGTACAGGCCTTTTGTAATCATCACCGTGTTTGGAACAGGTAATGGAGATCCGGCGTAAGAAACCAGGGTGGATGTCATTAAAGCAAGAGGTAATAAAACCTTCCTGGATTTTCCGGAAATGTGCACGCTGATTGTTTTCATAGCGGGTTAAAAAATAGGGTACGGATTAACAAATAAAATAGGGTACGTATCAACAAAAAATATTTAGAACCTCAGCAAAGGGCACCTGGTTGAATTTGCATATTTGTTCGTATCGCCAAAACGGAAACCCAGTTTAAAGCCGATCGTAAAATAGGCATCTTTCTGAGTCGGGTCTCCTCTTTTATCGCCCGGGTTATAACCAGTTCCCGGGATGCCCTGCAGGGGACTTTTATTGGCCATCGCGATGGCGATCTGTGCAGTTCCCGGGGGCAGGTTGGCTGCGAGAACGGCCGGATCCACAAATGTGGTACTTACATCGTCAATATAATCTGTAAAAGTTTTCCTGTAAAGGAATTCCAATCCCAGGTTTACATGATCACTCATATAATATTTCAATCCGAAACCCATGGGGATGTTCAGCTGCGTAAGTGCATAATTGGGTCTGCCGGGTACAAATCCTTCTCCCTCCGTATGCAGGGGCTGGAGGTAAACCCAGGTGGACTGTCCTGTGTTCGGATCAATATAGCTACCCATAGGATTAAAATGAAACACACCGATCCCGATAACGCCATAGGGCCTCAATCTTCCCCACAGATCGGTCGGCTGGTCTTCAAAAATAACCGTAGGATATAATTCCATCATCAGGTTGGCTTCGGTAATATTTGATTTGAAATTCAGGTTCCTGTTCAGCCTCGCTACTTCCATTCCGCCTTTATTGGAGATATAACTGTCATCACCTTCAACACTTCCAAAATTTCCGGAGAGCCGAAAGCCAATTAACTCTGAAGGATGGACAGCTAAATATATGCCGTACGCGAGCTTGGTTGCATTCATATTGTAGTCTTTCAGAAATGTAGTTCCTTTTCCGAAATGACCACCCAGATCACCGAGAAATACCATGGGACCTACAGTAACACCGCCTTCGAAATAATTGCCTGCCGAAAGCTGGCTATAGGAAGGGATATATAATGCCAGCGCAACTGCCAGCGAACACAAACACTTCCATAAGGAGTGTAAACCTGTTTTCATGGAATATCGATTTAATTTTCGTCGGGTTGGATTATGGTTCTTACCGTAATAAAAAATCAGTTACCCCATAAGAACGGGAATTATTATTTATATGGTGTAAGGAGGATAAACTATATTATTGGGACAAATTCCAACAACTGGAAAACCGTTTCATTTTGGTTTTCTAAGCATCTGGATATGCGGGATATTATCTTCCAGATAGGTGTCGCCCTCTGCGATGAAGCCGAAAGATTCATAAAATTTTTTCAGATAGAGCTGGGCTCCAATGCGTATGGTATCAGTTTGAAACAGATTCCGGACCCGTGCGATGCTTTCTCTCATAAGTTTTTTTCCCATGCCTGTTTTACGTGCCGAGGGGGAACTTACTACGCGGCCGATAGAAGATTCACTATAGGAGATTCCGGGAGCGAGCAGGCGCGAATAGGCCAGCAGCTGATCGTTTTGCATTCCCATCAGATGCCAGGCCCGCAAGTCCTTGTTGTCGCAGTCCTGGTAAGGACAATTCTGTTCAACAATGAAAACTTCATTGCGTAATTGCAATATAGAGTAAAGTTCTTTGGGTGTCAGCTCTTCGAAGGGCTTCAGGATCCAGTTCATCATGTTGCTAATATGGGATTGTGAAGATGTGAGTGTGTGGAAATGAAATATGTAAATGAAATTCACCCGTTATTCTTCGCCGAAATTATGATTTTAGAAAGAATAGCAGGGTTTCAATTCCGGTCTATGATGAATTCCTATTGAAATCAGTACCCGTATTTGTCCTTCCACAGGCTTCTCAAATGATTTCGAATTTCCAGTTCCCGGCCATTTTTCCCGGGTTCGTAAAAATTTGTTCCGCTGATTTCCTGCGGAAGATATTCCTGCGGGGAAAAGTTCTTTTCGTAATCGTGACTGTATTCATATCCCCTGGAATAATCCATATTTTTCATTAACCGCGTGGGTGCATTCCGTATATGCAGGGGCACGGGCAGGTCTCCGGTTTCTTTCACCCGGGCCTGAGCCTGGCCAATGGCCCTATAGGACGCATTGCTTTTGACCGAACTGGCCAGGTAGATGGCGCATTGTGAAAGTATGATTCTGGATTCAGGATATCCGATCTTACTCACTGCATCGAATGTGGCATTGGCGAGCAGCAGCGCATTCGGATTGGCATTACCGATATCCTCGCTGGCCAGGATCAGCATCCGCCGGGCAATGAATTTTACATCTTCGCCTCCTTCAATCATACGGGCCAGCCAGTAAACAGCCGCATTCGGATCGCTGCCCCGCAGCGATTTGATAAAAGCAGAAATGATATCGTAATGTTGTTCCCCCTTCTTATCGTAAAGGGCAATACGCTGCTGGGCTGTTTCCATCACCCCTTCATCCGTAATGATCAGCGGATCCGCCCCGGCATCGGTAACAAGCTCCAGGAGGTTTAGGAGTTTCCGTGCGTCACCACCGGATATATTGATCAGGGCCTCTGTTTCCTTTAATTCGATATTTCGTTTTTTCAGCAGGGGGTCATTCTTCAACGCAGCCTGTAGCAGTTCAATGAGTTCTTCCCTGCCCAGCGGTTTCAGCACATACACCTGGCAGCGGCTGAGCAGGGCACTGTTCACTTCAAAAGAAGGGTTTTCCGTGGTGGCGCCGATCAGGGTCACGATCCCCTTTTCCACGGCTCCCAGTAATGC
>DHWT01000067.1 GCA_002413325.1 Chitinophagaceae bacterium UBA5175
CATAACATAAACTGCTTTGATAAAGACCGGACGAGGCAGAGACATCTGTGTATTTCCGCTGACCGTTAACCAGGTCGTTCCGGAATAGCCTTTCTCCCGAGTTGGGATCAAATTTCCGCCTGTTGCTGGTATCCACGATATGCTGATTCGGGTGTTCTGACTGGTTCAGGATAAAGCAGTCCAGATCCCCGTCGTGGTCATAATCAAAAAAAACTGCCTGCGTGGAGAGACCTGAAAAATTTAAACCATATTCTGCTGATCTTTCGGTAAAACCGCCATGACCATTGTTAATGAATAATTCATTATGCCCCTTCAGGCCATGTATATTGGCAACGGCACAGACATAGATATCCAGGAAGCCGTCCCCGTTTACATCTGCCATGGTTACACCCGTACACCAGTCTGAAGTTCCCGCCACACCCGCTTTTTCAGTAATATCTTCAAATTCAAAGTTGCCTTTATTCAGGTATAACTTATTATGATGCCTGCTATTCGCCGTAAAATAAATATCCGGCAGCCCGTCATTATTGATATCCCCGATGGCAACACCTCCACCGTTGTAATAATATATATAACTGAGTATACTCAGGTTTGGATTATCCGGAAGAATATTTTCAAAGTCTATATGCGTTTTGGAAGAAGGCAGACTTGTGAAATATTTCTCTGGTTGGTTACAGGAAAAGAGCAATAATAAGACAGGGAAAAGGAACCGGTATTTATCAGGGTAATCCATAAGAATATGTCAGATTTAAAATGGAATATATTTCATTGTTTTCCGGTTCGTTATTTTCCCATATCTTTTTTACGAATTGGTATTGTCAATAAAATGCACAATCCGGAATACCGATTCGGCATTGTCCTCATAATCAATCAGCTTTTTATCAGCTGAATACAGGAACATACCCGGATAACGATAAGGTTTGAACATTAAGATGAACTGATTCCGGGTATCTCTCAGCAGGACCACATTCTTTTGAAACTTCAGGTGTTTTGTAAAGTTATTTAAAAAACCCTTCATCTTCTCATTGTCGTCCGACGAGACCAGATATATTGTTGTTTTTAAAAAGGATTTATAATGTTCATCGATATTTTTTATTGCCCGTTGGCAATGATCGCAATCGGAATCAAAAAACATAAAGAACAGCTTGCTCCCGCTGACCAGGTTCTTATTGGTAAATGAACTTTTATCCAGTCTTGAAAATTCAAAATCCGGTAGTGTTTTCGCAGGAACCTGACTATAACCAGGTGCAGTTATCAGAATGGATAAAACCAGCGGGTGTAAAAGATATTTTAAATTTATTTTCATGTGCATACTTTCATCGTTGAATATATAAAAAAAAGGGGAGGGTAGAAACACTCCCCTTAGGCAGTTGCAGGTTAAAATAGCTGAACAACCACCTGCTTATGCTTGTACCAAAAGATTCACTTGTAGGAATTTGTTATTCTTGATTCAATTGGATCTGATTCCTGACAAATTCCAGATTTTCATAGATTTTAATAAAACACTTCCACCATGCGTAAATATTGATATATTATCCGCATCTTCATCCGGATAGATATAAGTGGTCAAAACCTGTTCGCCGTTATTGAAGAAAACTTCAAGGGAAGATTTATCAAACAATATTTTAATCGGGATATGTTCTGGGTTACCCTGCACATCAATGGTCTGCAGTAAATTTTCTTTTTTTATCTTTCCGGCTCCGCTGCCACTATAGGTTCTGTCAACAAAAAGCTGGTGTTTGGTTGAATTATACCCGATTTCAGTTGCTGATAGGGATTTATGATCCTTGTCATTTTTCTGCGCAATTTTGAAACCAGCCGTCGAGCCCGGCTCAACAATGAAATCGGCATCCAGCCAATAGGAATTGCCTTGAAGGATATTCTTTCTGTCAATAGATGTATCCTGGTTTTTGACGGTAAGGTTTTTCAATTCCATTACCCGGTTACCTGATAAATTCGCCAGATTATTTTGAATCAGGGCAGCGGGTTGTTGCACGAGACGAATGCCTTCCCTGGTTTCAATTAAACTAAGATCCCTGGGTATTGACATCTGCCCTCTCCATGGATACGTTTCCTGTGCAGGTGGCACCATCCAGCCTATGAATGTCTTTTTGTTGTCAGGCATATTATTCCAGGGGATCGCCGCATAAAAGCAGTCTCCGTAATCCACCAGCAAAACCTGGTCAGGAGGATTGTCATTGATAAATGTTTTACCGTTAAAGTCGCCTATAAAATACTGCATGATTGCCTTCCGGGATCCGCCAAAAGAGACCATCAATACCCATTTCTTTTTACCCGGATATCCGATAACAGGTAATTGCATGAAAGAAGGACATTCCCAAATCCCTTCTTTCAAACCAGCCGGGCCAAATTCACCCAGTAAGTCCCATTTTTTCAGGTTGCCGGAGGCATAAAAACGCACTTTATTATCACGGGGAAGGGCCACGACCATCAGCCATTTCTTCAATTCTTCATTCCAGGATACATTCGGATCGCGGAAATCCCTTCTATTCAGGTCAATTACCGGATTATTTTCATAATTCGTGTACGTCATTCCTCCATCATTGCTATAGGCAATAAATTGAGATTCCTTTTTCAGATTCGGCTGGTCTGCTGTATATATGGCAACCAGGCAACTTCCGCTTTTACAAAACCCGCTGGAATTATTTTTGTCCAACACAACGCATCCTGAAAATCTCCAGGTCGTGTCCTTGTCAATTTTTTCAGGCATGGCAATGGGCAGGTGTTTCCAATGAACCAGGTCTTTACTGGTGGCATGTCCCCAGCTCATATGTCCCCATTTATTTTCAAAAGGATTTTGCTGGTTATACAATTGAAACGTACCCTCGAGGTAAATCAGGCCATTAGGGTCGTTGGTCCAGTTTTTTGCAGGGGTGAAATGATAAACAGGCCTCCATTGAGGTGTGGGTGTCTGGCCGGACTGTGCAAAAGCCCGGGAAGAAAGTGATAAGAGGATAACAAATGCTTTTAATAACTTTTTCATAATGGATGATATTTCAGGCCCGCCGGAAAATTCAGGTTACGACGTGGATACCGGTAGGTCGTTCCCCATCGTAACCTGATTAGAACTTAAGTCAAAACAGATGCTGTCAATATCCCGGGTTTTGTTTATAAAGACCGTTTGTAAATACAATTTGTTCCTGGGGAATTGGGAAATATTCATCCCTGCCATGGGTAAAATGAGCATTGGCCAGGAAGGGATGTCTCAATTTTTCAGTCGCAAAAAAGGTATTCATCGTAGGTTCGGCAATACCCCAGCGAACCAGGTCGAAAAATCTCGGACTTTCCATAGCAAACTCCATCCGCCGTTCCCATTGCAAAGCTTTAAATGCCGTTGGCTGGTCCCAGGTGATATTTACCCCGGGTTTATATTGATCTATTTTGTAGTTGGAAGGGTAGGTACCATCGGTTTTTTTAACCAGCGGACTGATACTGGCTGCCCTGGCCCTGACCTGGTTAATCAGCGTCAATCCTGCCGTCAGGTTGCCTAACTGAATCTGGGCTTCGGCCTGCATTAATAAAACATCATCATACCGGATAACGTCCATATTCACGGACGTTCCATAAAATGGTCCCAGTTTTTTAAAGCAGGCGCAGGTTGCCAGTTGCAGTTCCTTCATCGTGCCAAAACCTCCATAATCACCATTATCCCTTTCCCAGCTGTGGTCGTATGGAATGGCAGCATCATATTTGAAAGGATGTCCCTGTATCCCGATCGTATGGTCGATCCTGGGATCTACAGTAACCCCGTTCGTTGTCAGGTCTGCATCTGTTAATGCTACATTATTGTAGGTGTTAAAATTGGGAAGGCCATTGGCGTCGGTACTGAATGCGTTCACCAATTCCTGGCTTGGGATATGGAAGGCGCAGCAACCGTATTGCGGCGCACCACCGAAATAATTCAGGCTGGTTGACATGCTGAGCCTGCCTCCGATCTGGGTTCCGTCGTTAATGGAATATTGTATGGCAAATACCGATTCGGGTCCGTTGTCATGTCCATCCAGGAAATTATATGCGTAATCAGTCTGAAGGCTGTAAAGGCCGGAATTGATGATATCGTTTGTCAGGCTGACCACCTGGTTCAACTTGGTTGCATCAACGCCGGTTACCGTGTATTGTGCATCCTGTGTATAGGCATGATAGAGCAGGGCCTTCGCTAAGTAGGCTTTGGCTGCATACTGGTTGGCTCTTCCCGGTTCGCCGGTTTGCACGGGCGGCAGGTCATCGATCGCTGTCTGGAAATCTCCCTCAATTTTATACCAGAGGGAATCGCTGGACATCGTGTTGGACACCAGTTTTATCTGATCATCGGTATAGTTTTCATCGAACCAGGGTATCCTGTTAAAAAGTACTTTCAGGAAGAAGAACATGTGCCCTCTCAGGAAATGCATTTCCCCAATACGGGTTTTTCGCTGGGGAAACTCGGCATCGGTAATATTATTCAGGGCCCTTAAAGCCACATTGCATCTGGAAATGGCCCCATAAGCCCGTATCCAGGCACCGGGAAATCCAAAATCGCCGGCTCCGTTGTTTTGCGCATCCACGAGATAGAATTGTTCATACCGGTCCATCTGGAACTGGTCGTTTAATCCGCCACCGCCTTTATATGCATCTCCTCCGCGAATACTTCCCCATTCCCAGTTGCTGGTAATCGGCGCATCCCACCAGTCATTTGCAATTCCGGCATAAGCAGCGGTTGCCAATCCTTCCACTGCTGTTGACGATGTGAGCCCGCCGGCAGAAACTGCACCCTGCGGCTGGTATTCCAGGTATTTTTGGCAACCCCCGAATACCAGGCTTGCAATAAATAACCACGAGATAATCCTGTTATGTTTCATAATTATATTTTTTGCATTTTAGAAATTAGCATTGATGCCAAAACTGTATGAAGTGGGAACCGGCCAGAGGGCAAATGAATTGGCTCTTTCCGGGTCCTTGCTTAAGAAATCCTTATTCTTGAAGGCGAAGAGGTTTTCCCCCAAAGCATAAATCCTCAGCCCTTCCATTTTAACAGCTTTTGCTATTTTCCCTGGTAAATTATAGCCGATCTGAATATTCCTGACTTTGAAATAAGAAGCATTGACGTAGAAGAAATTGGATGTTCTGTTCTCCTGGTTTAGATCCAGAATAGACAATGCAGGCGTGGAGGTCGGGTGCTGGGCTGTCCAGGCATTCAGCACGCCCGGACCAAAGTTATTCCGGGTATCAATAAATGAGTTGAAGAACTTGGTCGGGTCAAATCCTGTTTTTCCCGCTACTCCTGAACCGAATACGGAGAGGTCGAAGTTTTTGTAACTCACGTCAATCCGGAATCCGTATTCCAGTGTGGGTAAGGTGGTGCCAAGCCAGGTCTGGTCATTCACATCCACTTTTCCGTCGCCGTTCAGGTCTGCATACTGTATCCTGCCGGGCCCTGCGCCGGGCTGGGACGGAGCGGCATTGACTTCCTGCTGGTTCTGGAAAATGCCAATGGCTTTATATCCGAAAATCGAAAACTGGGAATGCCCGATAATAGAATGGTTCACATCTCCCGGATAAGCAGCTCGCACATCTTCCGGCAACTGGGTAATTTTATCCACCCAGTGGCTGGCGTTTCCTGTAATGCTGTAACTGAAACCGCTGGCTGTTTTGTTCCGGTATCCCAACACCATTTCCCATCCTTTCGTATTCTTGGCGGCACCATTTACATATTGCAGCTGGCCTTCACCCACCGCACCAGGTAACGGGGGCTGTATCAGTATATTACTTGTATTCCGGTTGTAATAGTCAAAAGATCCGAATATTTTTTCGTTCAGGAATCCGAAGTCCAGCCCGATGTTAGACTCAGTGGTTGACTCCCATTGCAGGTTGGGATTGCCCTGCTGGGTCTGTACAAAACCGGATGGCAGCGTACCTGTATTTACCCCGTTGATATCATAAGCGGTTCCGGTATTCAGCCATAATGGAAAGGCAGCACTGCTGGTCCCGTAATTTGCATAATACAGGTTGTATGCCGCCAGATTTCCGATTTGCTGGTTACCAACTGTTCCCACACCTGCCCTTAACTTCAGGTTTGAAACATAGGTGATGTTCTTAAAAAAATCTTCGTTATTGATTCTCCATCCGAGTGTAAATGCGGGGAAAACACCGTAAGGATTATTCGTTCCGAACCGGGAAGAGCCATCCCGTCTGACGGTAACGGAAGCCAGGTATTTATCAGCATAACTGTAAAAGGCTTTTCCAAACTGGGATAATAACCGGTAGCCGGTTGCAGATCCGTTAACGGTCTGGGAGCCTGAACCGGAACTCAGTTGAAAATAGTTTACATCCTGAATGGCAAAATTCGTATTGGCAGCGCCGAATGTGGTATAGTCATCCTTCACTTCTTCCACACCTGCCAGCAGGTTCAGCCGGCTCTTGCCAAATACCATGTTATAAGTCAGGGTATTGGTCCAGGTGAAAGTAAATTCCTTGCTTTCCTGCTGCGCCATGCTGTTGAAGGAGTT
>DHWT01000283.1 GCA_002413325.1 Chitinophagaceae bacterium UBA5175
CAGGTGAAATAGGAGGGGATGTTTCCCGGCTGACCGGTTCCTGATTATTGTTTGACAGTATTTTAAAATGTTTGGCCACTGTACTGTCCGGCATAAACCGTAAGGCCCTCGATGGGATCAGCAGGGCGTTCGAATCCGCCCGGGTATAGATGAAAATATTCGCGGTCATCCCGGGTTTGAGTTTCATCTCCTTATTGGGCGCATCGATGATCGTGGTATACGTGACCACGTTGGCAGAATACGCAGGCTGCAGGCGGATTTCACGTACCTGTCCGCTGAAAGAATCATCTGGAAAAGCATCCACCGTAAAAACAGCCCACTGCCCTTTTTTCACATTTCCGATATCGGCTTCGTCAACCGCTGCCTGTACCTGCATTTTGGTAATGTCCCTGGCAATGACAAAAAGGGTAGGCGTGTTAAAACTGGCCGCAACCGTTTGCCCGATACTGATATTCCGGGAAAGAACGACACCATCTACGGGTGAATATATATTAGTGTAAGACAGATTTTTTTGTGCCCCGTCCAGTTGGGCCTGCACCACTTTTACTGAGGCACCAGCCGATTCAAACTGGTTTTTGGCATCTTCATATTCAGACCGGCTGATGACGGAGGAATCAAATAGCTTTTTCTGGCGGTTGAAATTGCTCTGCTGAAAATTTAAATTACTTCTTGCCAGTTCCAGGTTCGCGATATACTGGTTCTCCTGCGACAAATAAAGAGACTTATCGAGTACTGCAATCAGTTCCCCTTTTCTTACCCGGTCATTAAAATCAACATAGATCTCCTTAATGGTACCGGATACCTGGGATCCGATGGTCACGGTATCCACCGGCTGGATTTTTCCCGTTGCCGTGACACTGTTGGATATATAGCCGTATACCGGACTCGCCAGTTCCAGTATAACCGGTTTTTCTTCCTTCCTGAAACCAAAATACCAGGCAGCCAGCCCGCCCAGGGTCAGCAAAAGAAGAATAATAAAAACTGTATTTTTTTTCACTGTTTTTGTTTAAGTACCCATATCAAAACTAAAGGAGTCAGAAGGTTTTTATTATGATTATAAATAGTCAGGCGTCTGATTTTCATCAATAACAGGAGGTTGCATCTGAATTCCCGCTACAGGCTGTCCCGTTTTTTATTTTGTTCCTTTGCCCGTTCCTTCTCCTGTTTTTTACGTTCCTTTTCCTGGTTTTTAAAATATCCTTTGAACAGGAAATTACTTTGCAGCGCTTTGAGGTCCTCATCCAGTTTCTGGCTGCTGGTGTTCAGGTTCCGGGTGATCGTTTTCAAATCGGCAGCCATCACGGAATCATTCAGTATCGCACCAGCCGGATTGTCTGTTCTATGTAAGGATAACCCAGCCTGTTTTAAATTTTCGGCGAATGCTGAAATACTGTACGACGCTGCTTTTAACTGCTCCAGCGTCTCCCTGAATTTTGCAAATGCAGTTGTATCGGTCATCAGCTGATTCACCAGCGTCCCTTCCGTATTCAATCCGTCGATATATTCATTGATTTTTGCGACCGCCCTTTCGCTGCTGACAGAAGTTTTCCTGAAATGTCCCATGGTGGCGCGCAGGTTAGAAGCAATCGCCGGATCATTGATCAGTTGCCCGATGGTACCCTGCCCGTCCCGTATCCTTTTACTGATCACTTTCAGATCTCCGGTGATATCAATCAGGTTTACGCTGTTTTTCTGGAGGGATGCCATCAGGTCTTCCATACCGACTGATTGTTCGCTTGCCAGGGAATCCCCGTCAGCTATTCCGGCAGCAGCCGGGGTTCCCCCGTATATCACGACGATTTTATTCCCGATAAAACCATCCGAACCGACTTTTGCTTTGGCATCTTTCGTGATATGGGATTTAATGTCTTTATCAATATTCAGCTGGACTTCCACCTCGGTGTTTGTCTGGAAACGGATCTTTTTGACGGTTCCGATTTTTACTCCGCTCAGCCAGACATTATTTCCTTCCTGCAGTCCGCCCACATCCTGAAATATCACTTTGACGGTGATGGAACTCGCAAATGTTTTTCGCTCGCTGCCCAGTGTAAATACCCCCGTCACGAAAATGGCAATCCCCAGGAAGATAAAGATCCCTACGATTACCGCCCGGTTGATGGATCCTGTTTTCATTTTTGCGAGATAAAATTATAATTATAAAACCCCCGGATATCCGGATCATCTGTATTGAAAACTTCATCAAAGCTGCCCTGCCTCGCAATTTTTCCTTCCACCAGCATGGCCACCCGGTTTCCGGTCATTTTCGCACAGGCGAGGTCGTGTGTAATGATGATGGAACTGGTATTATATTGCTTCTGTACTTTATTGATGAGGTGGTTTAATTCCACACAGGTGACCGGGTCAATCCCTCCGGTTGGTTCGTCATATAACATGATTTCCGGATGAAGTATCAGGGTCCGGGCGATGCCGATTCTTTTTTTCTGCCCCCCTGAAAGTTCCGAAGGCATCTGACCGATGGTTTGCAACAATCCCACATCCGTCAGCACCTCTTCAACGGCCTCGTTCACCTGCTTCCTTTTCAGGTTTCTTTTATTTCGAACCAGGGGAAATTCCAGGTTTTCACGCACGGTCATGCCGTCGTACAGCGCACTGCTCTGGAAGGAAAATCCGATATGTAATCGCAGATCCTGCAATTCTTTTATTTTAAGAGAATCCACCTCTCTACCCAGAACCTGTACCCGGCCGGATTCCTGTTTCAGGAGCCCGGCGATGATTTTGATCAATACCGATTTGCCGCTGCCTGAACGGCCCATGACCACCACATTTTCTCCTTTGAATACGTCCAGGTTCACGCCGGAGAGTACTTTATTTTCATTGAATGATTTAAAAAGATCTTTTATGGAGATCACCGCTTCCATTTTCAATTATTTTAACCTGTTTACCCCGTCTGCCATAACATAGATTTAGCGGAACGAATTCACAATCTGTACAATCAGCATCTCTTCTATAAAAATCAGGAACATCGAAACCACCACGGTGGAATTGGCTGCCCGGCCCACACCCACGGTTCCCTGTTTCGCCCGGTACCCCAGGAAACAACCTGTAATGCCGATCGTAAAACCGTAAACGAAGGATTTGATCAGGGAAGCAAAAATGTCCAGGTAATTGATCCGGTTAAATGCATCATGAAAAAACGTGCTGAAACTCGTCAGTTCATTCTGGTGAACATTCAGGTAGGAACCCAGTAACGCGACCAGGGCCGCGTAGCACATCAGGACGGGCAGCATGAAGGTGGATGACAGCACGCGGGTCACCACCAGAAACTTAAACGGGTTCGTGCCGGAAACTTCCATGGCATCAATCTGTTCCGTCACATTCATGGAACCCAGTTCAGCCCCGATATTGGAACCGATTTTCCCGGCAGAGATCAGGGCCGTGATCAAAGGGGCAAGGGCCCGGATCACGGCAATAGATACCAAAGAGGGAAGCCAGGAAGTAGCACCGAATTCTGA